>DATALJ010000033.1:0-7183 GCA_036261135.1 Bacteroidales bacterium | reverse complement strand
ATACTGAAATATTCAATATTCAATACCTGATTGTTCACCAAAGCCTGCTGAATAATGGATATGAAATTATTAGGATAATCAACCATTGGTGTGTAAAAAACCTCGATATTGCAATTCAGATCGGAAACAAACTGCTTCTCTATATCAGGAAGCACCGATTTGATCTTATACATAGCCGACTGATAATGCTCTTTTACGGAATTATCAGTGAACTTCTCCACCATCTTTTCAGCCATCAGCATGGCTCCGGCTTCTTCGCGGGTAAACATTACTGGAGGCAGCCGATACCCATCAACCAGGTAATAACCTTTGCCTGCTTCGGCACCAACAGGTACACCCGCTTCTTCCAACGCCTTCAAATCGCGATAAACCGTACGAAGACTCATGCCAAAACGATCGGCAATTTCGCCGGCAGTAACCCATTTCTTGGATTGTAGATGTATAAGAATAGCTGAAAGACGGTCGATACGATTCATGGGTTAGGATTTTCAAAGGTAAAATTCAGGAAAATATGGGAATTTTGGAAACTTTTCTTTGAATATGATTAAATCTTCATTCTAAGTCCTTCCATGCTAATTATGACAGACCTATTCTCTCTTACAACAAACAAAAATGCCCTGATAATTACAAAATAAAACTAAGTGCAGCCTTATAATTTTATTTTATTAATTACCGGGCATTTGAGATTTCTTCAAAACCTGATAGTTTCCAACGTCCGAAAGTAGACACGACAATCCACACAAAGGATGATAAAAGCCCATGCCAATGGATGATTTAAATCAACAACATGCTGCGCCTAACTTCAAATTACATAAAAGCGAAGGCCGGAACGGATAAACCGTTCCGGCCTTCGTAATAAACAACCTTAGAAACAGCCAGCTACTGAATGATTATCTTTTCCGTAATAATCCAATCCTTGCCATAAACCCTGACGTAATAAACTCCTTTCGCGAGTTTAAGTCCATCAATAATTTCGTTGTACTGCAATGATCCTGAAAGCTTTTTGTTCGTTACGACCCTTCCTGAGCTGGAAATAACTTCGTAATTGATGGTTTCAGGTGCATCTAAAAACATATCAACATAAACATTGTCTTTAGACGGATTAGGGAAAATTGAAATCTTTACTTTATCCTCTATGTTTCGGACAGCGGTTGAGTGGAGAATGTACACAGAATCCGAACCCATACATGTAGCTGAATTGATAACAGTTACCTTATACCATCCTTCGCCTGGAGCAGAGAATACACGGTTATCGGTATTATCCTGCCATTTGTAACTTGTAAATGCACCGGCATCCAAAACATAAGGGAAAATATTTGTCCGTATGGTGTCCTTTACTTCATTTGAAAAGACCACTGAAGGAGCTCCTGTTGTAAGTATATTCTTTGTCAATTCATTATTGCTGCTTACTTCGTCATTAGCATAGGTTAAAGATAATACCAGCGTATGCGTGTTGATTTCAGACAAATCAATCTTTTCAGCAAAATTGAACTTTTGAGTCACTCCTGCTTTTCCTGAGAATACGAAGTTTTCAGATTTTTGCGTTCCCCCGTTCAAAATGTAGCTTAATGTAATTGGCATATCGGTTAATGTCTCCGTACCCGTGTTCAGCACATTAACAGTTACTGTTTCGCTGTTAGTGAGGGAACATGCCTGATCTGGCATAGCAACATTTGTAATTCCCAAATCAAACGTTTTTTCGAAAACATAAGCTTTTGCCGATGCATCGCAATACGAGTCATTTGTAACAGTAACTATATAGGTTCCGGGAACTGTAGCGTCAATGGTTTGGCTGCTAGCCCCGGTATTCCAGGCATAGCTAACGAAGCCGGCTCCTGCATCGAGCGTATAAGGCAAATCAGCTATTATTGTATCATTAGGAGACAAACTAACTACTGGACGGTTAAATACTTTTACGAAATTTGTTAAAGTATCATTATCGTTTCTTACATCGGTTGAATATTCAACAAAAACCTTTACAGCCTTGGTTCCCACAGCTGAGAGATCAGCCAATTGTTTGAAAGTATGCGTTAATACCTGATTCTGATTGAAGTTTGATGCAAGCTTTAACGTATCAATCCTCGAAAATGCGCCACCATTTACCTGGTACTTTAAACGTACAATTTTATCGACATTTACTGGTGTATTACCTGTATTCTTTACTTTTACAGTAATGGATTCTTTATTGCTCAGCGAACATGCGGTACTTGGCAATACAATTTCCGAAACTGAAACATCAGGAACAACCAGAACCTTGAATACTTTTGGCGTAGTATTCTGGCATCCGTACCTATCCGTTACTGTAACCTGGTACCGCTGATCTACCGAATGATGATCCTGGGTGATCAGATAAGTAGAATCCGTTGACCCATCCTGCCATAAGTAAGAAACAAAGCCAATACCTGGATCAACCGTGTAGTTTAATGCCTGAATAGAAACATCGACTCCGATATCAGGTTGCGGCAGTCCGTGTACATTTACGAAGTAGGTTATGGTATCGTTTTCCTTTATGTAATCGGGTTCGGGAGCCGATCGTACCTCCATTTTAAACGCATAGGTACCTGTTGCTTTTAAATTTTCCTGTCCATCGAACCTAAAATCTAGAGAATCGCCCGGAAGAATTTCGGAAACCGGTTTTAAGGTATCCGCAACAACAACCCCACCGTTAAACTGATAAGATATAAATACGGTATCAGTAGTCCTGATTGTATCCGATCCATTGTTTTTTATCCGGAATATTACATCCGACAACGTATCATTTTTACAAGTGGTTAAAGGAGATACCAACCGTTGTGGTTTAATATCCCTCACTTTCAAAAATACATAGGCAGAGTCCTTTGCCGGACAGCCATGGCTATCCTGAACTGTCAGCTTATACCATCCGGAAGATTTTACAGTATTGGTATTTTTAACAGAATCGTTACTCCATTTGTACGTTGAATAGCCAGCAGGAGCGGTAAACTTATACATTGTATCTTTATGCACAATAGTAGGATCGCCCAAATCAAGAGAAGGATAACCGTAAATCTCAAAATTAACCAACATTGTATCATTTTCTTCAATGGTATCGGTTGCCAGATCAGTGTACATTTTTAAACTATATGAACGGATAGCCGCCAAATCCATTGTTTGCGCCATTTGCAATACAATTAAACTATCGGGTGCCAGCTTACGGTTCAGTGTCACCTGATCGCTGACTTCACCGCCTCCATCGAGCTTATACTTAACAGGTATTACCCTGTTAACGCGCAATGTATCGGTACCAGTATTCTTAAGCCTGATAATAGGATTAGCTGGAGCACCATATCCGCAGTTGTTGGCAGGTGTAAGAATCTGATCCAATTTCACATCGGAGATAAGTCCTTTGATAAATGTAGAATCCTTTGTTACACATAACGTATTTTTATTTGTAACAGTAGCTTTATAATAACCCGGAGTGGTACAAACAAAAGTTGTATCAGTTGATCCATTATGCCATTTATAAGAATAATCGATATTCTTAACCAATCGCAATTTTACAGTATCTGGTTCAGCTGTAAAAATGGTATCTGGCAACCCGGTTAATGGATTAGGGTTCACCGTAAAGCTAAACGCTGTTGTATCATTGTTCGTGTTGTAGAAAGAAGCTTCAGCGCCATTCATCGTAAACGCTTTGATGGTATAAATGCCGTTTGCCTTAAAATCTACAGGCTTTTTAAAAGTATAATCAAGAGTTGCATTCTTAAGAAGATTTGACGGAAGTTTTAAGGTGTCGATTGCTTGGAGTACCCCATTCACTTTGGCTCCCACTATTATGGTATCGCCAGCCAGCATTTTCCGGTATCCAAAGTTCTTTATGGTTACATTCAGATATGGAGAATTCTGGTATTGACAGGCCGGGTTCGATATTCCGGTAATTGCTGAAACACCAATATCGTGAGGTGCATCGTAAATTTTAATATCATCAAAGGCGAAACCTTCGTATGTAGTAGTATTTGTAGAATCTGTTTTAAATGCAAACCGGAACTGTACTCTGCCTTGATTTGCTATTTCAGAAGGAAGAACCTGACGTCCCTGTACCCATTCGTTACCCGGTGTTGATCCTGTCCAACCCTTATGCTTTAACGTTTTAACGGTGTCGTTATACCAGTTCCATGCGAACGGATACGAATCTTCGGGTGCATATTTCCACGTTTGACCTTGATCAAGAGAATATTCCAGAACAGCTCCATCTAACTGATTAACGGTTACATAATTAAATTTAACATCAATCAATGGGAAATCCCGGCCAACAAATGAAAAACAAGGGCTTTGTGCATATGACTTTTCGTATAAATAGTGATAACCACTAAAATCCGTCTTCCAGCATTTTTTACCTTCGGCAGGTTTATTTATTTTTGCACCACTCGGCCAGCCTTCGTTCCAGGAATTATTTAATCCATACGAAAACCAAAATGTTGTATCCTTTTCAAAACCGCTTCTATACGGTAAATCATAAGTTGGGTAAGCAACCACTGTTTGAACAATACTGTCGTTATCGGGATAATTATCGCCGGGGTGAGCCGTTTTTACGATTAAGTGATAAATGGCTGGTTTGGAGAAGTCACTGGCTGTTGAAAATGTATAGTCATAACTTCCATTCACTGGAATAGATACCCCAACTGTTTCGGTGAGGTAAGTTTTACCACCATCGAACGATAACTTAATGGGGAAATTCTTGACAACTTTAGGTCCTGTATTTTTCAGCCTTACCTGTATATGTTCATTTGCCGAAAGACCGCATGCGGATTTAGGTCCGATGAAACTTTCAACGGACACATCATATGGAATACTATCGGCAGTTAAAAACAGGTAATCAATATTCCAACCGGAATAATTATCAATAGCATCAGTAGGGCCTAAACGGAATCGTAAATTAAACTTTTTACGGCTTAAAAATGAGAGATTCTCATAAGCCTTTTTATTCCATTCCGTGTCAATGTATTTTTTGTCGCTAACCCAGATAGGCATCCACTTAGAAGAGCCTTCCAATTTGTATTCAATAGCAACTGTGTCTGTATTATCAATGTTCAAATATCTGTAAAACTGAAGAGAAATATTTTTAAAATAACTGGCATCCAATAGGTCGCTAGTAGTCGCCAAATAAGCACCTGCCGATGATATCTCAGGTTCATAGTCTCCTAACAAAGTGCCCAACCCGGTTAAATCAGTTCCTAATATCTTAGTCCCTGAATATGCATATGTTGGATCAGGTCTACCCCGCGTTAATCCTCCTTTACCAAGAGGTGCATCAATTTGAAACTCTCCAGTCAAATTCCAAGCAGCCGCATTATCAAAATCATCAAAATACATGGTTTGCTGAACCGCTCTTGCACCTTCCGGATCTAACATAGCCTGAGGATATGTTCCGGAAACAGAAAGACCGATATCGCCTGTATTTATTTTTAAATCGAGCAAATTACCAGGATTGGCATTGCTTTGAATATTGTAGGTAACCCACAAGTAATTATCGCCAGTTTCAAGTACTTCACTCAAGCCAGAAAAGGTAGCTGTGTTGCCGGAGAACGATTGCGCTGTTCCACATTGCCTCGGCGATACAAATAACGAGTCGTTGGTATAAAATAATCTTAGTCCCGATGCCTTGAGATCAAGATCAGATGTATTTGCCGAGGTTACTTTTAACGAGCTCAAATTTATAGAACCTGTATTACCTCTCACTCTTATATTAACCCTAAGAATAGGATTTTGATCTGACCCCTGAGGCACTGACTCGGTAATCGGATTGCTTGCAGAAATCCGATTTATTTCCCTTGGGATAACTCCAGTTTCGTAAATAGTTAAGCTATCCAGGCAAACACCCCATCCATACTTGGTAGTAGCTTCAAAACCAAGAAAAACATTGTTGGCATTTAATCCTTCCGGAAATAGGACTTCACGTTTCGTCCAGTCGTTATTTGTTGCCAGTTCATACTTTTTAAGTTCATTCCATGTTCCATTTTCGCCAATTTTGTACAATACGCGCAATTCATCATTATCTTTAACATTGCAGTAAGGGTCCTTACACCACGCTACCTGTGCGTGATAAAAGGAGATTAAAGGCCTGGCAGACAAACTTAAGTCCAGCGGCTTGGATATTAAAATTGTTTTATAGGGAGTATAACTTTCATAACTAATCTTCACATTGTAGTTCCCCGATTTAGGTGAACTTGGGTGCCCGGTTCCTGCACTTATGCCAAACCCACCAACAAAATTCATCCATCTTTTTGGAGCTCCATCAATCTGATCCTGTGTCCACCCAACAGGTTCTCCAAGAGGTGTTTTGGATTCAAAATTATCTTTAAAATAAATATCTGCAATACCAACAATTCCTGAGGGCTTAACTTCGGCTGATGGATAATAGCCATCGCCAACCTTTATTGCATTTGCCTTAATGTAAGCATCTAAAAAGCGCGAAGCACGAGAAATTTTGCTTAAATCCATTGTTACCCAGAAATAGTTATTGCCCGTTTGTAAAATGTGGGACAATGAGCCAAAAACAACAGAATCCCCTTTTATTGCCAGCTTTTTATCAACTAAAAATGCTTCCCCGGGATAATCAGCCTGCGAAAAACGATTGTATAACCCCGTGTAATAAACAGCAATAGAATCCACATCGCTGTTATCCTGATTGGAGGTATTAATTACTAATCTCTGGAGTGTTAATACTCCGGTAGTCCCCGTTACCCTTATGTTTATTTTTAAAACAGGCTGCGCCGTTTTGCCTTTTAAAGCAAAAGTATCTACTTGAGATATGGTAATAGATTCAAGCGTTTTATCAGCCCCTTTCACAGAAAGAGAAGATATAAGAATTATTGAGATGTAAAGAGTTATAAGGGTAAAAGTTCTCATAAGCATCAATTTATATAGCTATCAAAAAAATAAATTTCATCAATCGCGCAACGTCCTTAATTGTCAACCAATATTTTCCCTTTTTACGGGTGTAAGCCGTTTTTTGATTCAAAAATTGAACATTATGTTAATTTTATTTAACATTGTTGGATATATCTAAATTAAACAATTCCTATTAGATACATTTTTTTTGTCTAATCAAAACCAATCGATCTTTTACCCGTAAAAAGGTTTGTTATGCTTTGAAACTATGAACAGAACAAAAACCATCATCTCTGGATTGACCTGCATGAACTGTAAATGTTCTGGGTGTGAA
>DATALJ010000030.1:0-17318 GCA_036261135.1 Bacteroidales bacterium | reverse complement strand
GAGTTCCGCTGCTGTGCCACGTAGCGTTTCTTCGTGTATCTTACTCAATTCGCGCGAAATGGTAACTTGTCGCTCAGCGCCAAAGTATTGTGCAATTTCACCCATCAGCTTGGCTATGCGGAATGGGGATTCGTAAAAGATCAATGTCCGTTCTTCTTCGGCTAGCTCGGTTAAACGCTTCTGCCGTCCTTTTTTTTTGAGGTAAGAAGCCTTCGAAGCAAAAACGGTCGCTTGGGAATCCTGAATTTACAAGGGCTGGAATTAAGGCGGTTGCACCAGGCAAACATTCTACTTCAATTTCCTCCTGAACACATGCCCGCACAATAAGAAAACCAGGGTCGGAAATGGAAGGAGTTCCTGCATCGGATACCAGTGCCATGGTTTGCCCGGACTTAAGCCGACTAATGAGCCCCTCCAGTGCTTTATGTTCGTTGAACTTGTGATAAGCCTGTAATGGCTTGTCGATACTGAAATGTTTCATCAAAAAGCCAGAAGTACGTGTGTCTTCTGCGAGGATAACATCTACTTCTTTAAGAATTTTAAGAGCTCTTAAAGTAATATCTTCCAGGTTTCCAATGGGAGTGGGGACAATATATAGTTTACCCATTTATAAAGATTTTATATAAGCGTTAATGAGTTTGTATAGTCTTTCGTAAGCCTCAAATGATAAGCTTTCGAATGTATCTGTAACGGTATGGTAAGGCGCATTCTTGTCTTCAGTTAGTACAAATAGCGCTTTTACGCCCCGCTTATGGAAAGAGAAATGATCACTTCCCTGCGATGGGCTTTTTGCCTTCAAACTGAGGTTTAATCCCAACGTTTTGTTAAGCGAATCCATGGCTGCAAACTCTTTCGGATTTGCCGTTGCATTGAATACGGATATTCCGTCGGCGCCTGTTCCTACCATGTCGAGGTTTATTACCATCTTTATTTTGTTTAGCGGAAATGCCGGATTTAACGTGTAGTATTCCGATCCGAGCAGTCCGGCTTCTTCGCCGCTAAAAAGCATGAATGCATAGCTGTATTTGTTCGAGCCGGTTTTGGCTAATTCTTTTGCAAGGTTTAATACCATGGCTGTTCCACTGGCATTATCATTTGCACCGGGGAAATAGACCTTTTTACCCATGCCTCCGAGATGGTCGTAATGTGCCGTAAATACAACAAATGTGTCAATTTCGCCCTTTACGGTGCCTAAAACGTTGCTTGCTTTGTGTACTACGTTCGTTGTTTCTATGTTCAGGCTAATGCTGGTAGGGTTTTCGGGAATAGCCTTATGGTAAACGTAAAGCGTTACGGTTATTCCCTGTGTCATACTAACGGCTGTACTTGGTGTTTTATAAGTAACCTGAACAATACCCTTGTAAGGCAAAGCTCTTTTGTTGTGTTGAACAAATTTTTGCCATTGTTTGCCCCATCCGGCAGTATCCAGCAAGGCGAATTTGTTACCAAATGAGCCAGACGCATAAAAAGCGGCCGTATCCATTTTTACAAGGTCGAATTTACCCGAGATACTGGGCGAATTGGGCTTTATGCAAAAGTCAAATCCTGGTTTTAACAGTTTGTTGTTGATGAGGAGATCGGTCCTTTTGGGAAAAACATTCACCGGGAAAATATAATCCTGAAAATAATTCTTTACCAAAGGCGCAACACCCAGTTCCTGCATTTCCGTACGGAGAAATGCGGCAGCTTTCGCATCGCCATTTTTTACATATCCCCTTCCGTGAAATTCTGCCGAACTCAGCTTTTTAACAATTTTTTTTGCATAGTTTAAATCCTGAGCTTGGGCAATTGTTAAAAAACAAAAAGAAAGGATAAATAGTACGAATTTATGAGGCCGGAAACCTGCGCCGGATAAGCTCCAGAAACTTCTGAACGGCAGGATCTTCGAAATCCCACTTGAAATTTGAATCGATGTATTGAATTGCATTGTTGAAATCGTTCGCTTTGTTAAGCTTGTTAATGGTTTGATTATATAGGTCTGTATCGTTGTTGAACAATTCTTTTGTAAACAGGAACTTATCGTTGAGTCCGATGACTGTTGCAATGTCGGAAACGGGCTGGCTCTGCATTTTCTTTGATAAGTCGAATGTGTTGGCGTACCTTGCCAGCACTTCGTTCATGAATTCGCCGGTTTCTTTCAGTTTTTCAGCCAGGATTTCTTCCTTGCCATGTTTTGCGGAGGTCTCTTCTTTGATTTTAGTAGTGCTTTCTACTTTTATTTCTAAAATTTCGTCTTTATCTGCGGGTTTTTCGATTATTTCAATTTTCTTTTTGGATTCTTCGAACTCCGGTCCAGTGGAAACAATTTCTTCGGAAACAGTTGCTGTTTGCGTGATGGGTTGAATATAGTTAATGAACTCATAGATATTTCGCAGCTTAGAAAGAACAATATCCTTCTCAATATCAGGAAACTTCCCGGTATTGTTTACTTTATGAATGGTAGTTTTAACGTTCTCCAGCTCTGTCAAAATTTTTTCAATGGTTTCCTTCGCCATAGCGTCCGTTTTTATCATTTCTCTAACTTTGTAAAATTACATTATTTAACAAACTTATTATAATGTTTCCTGAAATTTCCAGACAAATCCATGGCCAGAAGGGCAGTATAGAAGTTATTACAGGGTGCATGTTTTCTGGCAAAACCGAAGAATTAATCCGAAGGCTGAAACGTGCAACCATTGCCAAACAACGTGTTGAGATATTTAAGGCTGCAATAGATACTAGATTTTCGGAGGACGAGATTATATCGCACGACGCAAATGCAATAAAGAGTACCCCCGTGGAGCATTCGTCCAATATTTTGCTTCTGGCTTCGGATGTTGATGTAATAGGGGTTGATGAAGCACAGTTTTTTGATAATGGACTTGCTAATGTTTGCCAGGTGCTTGCCAACCAAGGGATAAGAGTTATAGTAGCCGGTTTGGATATTGATTATAAAGGGAAACCATTTGGTCCTATGCCTGCATTGCTTGCTGTTGCTGAATATGTAACGAAGGTTCATGCTATATGCGTCCAATGTGGGAACCTGGCGCATTTCTCCTTTCGCAAAAGCCACAACGATAAACTGGTTGTGCTGGGCGCTCAGGAAAGTTATGAACCATTATGCCGTCAATGCTTCGATTTACGAAATAAGGAGGAAGCGAAATAGGTTATCTCGCTCTATTTGCTGGATATTTCGCAGTGGCAAAAAATGTAAGATTTATCGCAACATCCAAGTAAATATTTTCTACTTTTAATCCTTCTAAAATTACAGTATTCATGCCCTCATACAGTATTCGAAAAATCGGCGAAATTTTGAAAAGCAAGCAGATAGGAGATGCCGATATTACGATTAAGAATTTGCTTACGGATTCCAGAAATGTTATATATCCTTCCAATTCGTTGTTTTTTGCCATAAAAGGCGATCGGCACGATGGACACACCTTTATTGGCGATGTATACGAAAAAGGCGTTAAGGCTTTTGTGGTAGAATATGTTCCCGAAAGCTTTCAGTATGACCCAAATAGTGTATTTCTGGTAGTTGAGAATGTTTTAATTGCTCTTCAGGAGCTTGCAGCCTATCATAGACTACAATTTACCCGTCCTGTCATAGCAGTTACCGGCAGCAACGGAAAAACTGTTGTTAAGGAATGGCTTTATCAGGCCATGCATACCGATAAGCACGTGGTGAGAAGCCCTAAAAGCTACAACTCGCAAATAGGCGTTCCTTTGTCGGTATGGCAGATTGAGGATTTTAACGATATAGCCATTATTGAAGCAGGTATATCCATGCCTGGCGAAATGGAAAAGCTCGAAAAGATTATTCAGCCTACCGTTGGCTTAATTACAAACATAGGAGAGCCACACCAGGAGAATTTCACCGATTATAAGCAGAAATGCGATGAGAAATTGAAATTGTTTACCCATTGCAAAACAATTATTTACTGTAAAGATCATCTACTCATCGACGAAGCGCTTAAGTCGCCTGCTTTTGCCTCAATTGCTAAGAAGGCATGGTCCAAAGAAACCGGAGCCGATGTGAATGTTCAGTCCATCTCTTCCAGTCAGGATAAAACGGTTATTCAGGGCGTACACAACGACGATTGCTCGTTTACCTTTGAGATTCCTTTTACCGACGAAGCTTCCATTGAGAATTCGCTGCATTTGATTACACTTCTGTTTACATTAGGCTATGATATTGCTGCAATTGAGAAGATGCTATCGCAACTTTCGCCAGTTGCCATGAGGCTTGAATTAAAACAGGGTGTTAACAACTGCTCTATAATAAACGATTCCTACAATAGCGATCTGGGCTCATTAACGATAGCACTGGATTATCTGGAACATCAGAAGCAGCATGCCCGGAAAACAGTGATACTTTCGGATATTCTGCAAAGCGGTCGGTCATCCGAATCCTTATACCGTGAGGTTAGCGGCTTACTTGCTCAGAAGAATATCAGCCGTTTTATAGGTATTGGTCCGGAACTATGCAAGTATAAGTCGTTCTTTAAGGAAGATTCGAGGTTTTACACCGATACTACTTCGTTCATCAACGATATAAACAGAGAGTCCTTTGTCAATGAAACCATTCTCCTTAAAGGCTCCCGAGCATTTCAGTTCGAGAATATCCTAGTATTTCTCGAAAAGAAGGTGCACGAAACGGTGCTCGAGATCAATTTAAATGCCTTGGTTCATAATCTGAATTATTTCCGGTCGTTGCTGAAACCTGGTGTTAAGATGGTAGCCATGGTAAAGGCCTTCTCGTACGGCAGCGGAAGCTTTGAAATTGCGAATGTACTTCAGTTTCAACGGGTGGATTACCTGGCTGTAGCTTTTGCCGATGAGGGTGTAGCGTTGCGCGATGCAGGAATTACCGTTCCCATTATGGTGATGAATCCCGAAAAGAGCAGTTTTAATACAATCATACGCAACCACTTCGAACCTGAGATATATTCTTTCAAAGAGCTCGAAAGCTTTAAGGTAGCCGTTGAAAAAGCTGGTCAGAAGCATTTTCCTGTTCATTTGAAAATGGATACAGGAATGCATCGTCTGGGTTTTATGAGGGAAGAACTGGATACGCTGGTTGATTGGCTGCGAAGCACGGATGCTATTAAGGTACAATCAGTTTTTTCGCACCTTGCAGGAAGTGATGAAACTCAATTCGATGAATTTACACGGATGCAGATCGACAATTTCAGGTATGCCAGCGATAAAATACGGAATAGTTTGAATTATCCCATTATTAGACATATACTCAATTCTGCAGGTATAGAGCGGTTTCCAGAGGCCCAGTTCGAGATGGTACGGTTAGGTATAGGCCTTTACGGGATCAGCGCGGTGGATCAGTCGCAGGTTAAAAATGTTAGTACGCTGAAGACCAATATTTTACAGATAAAGGAAATTGACATGAATGAATCGGTGGGTTATAGCCGGCGTTTTATTGCTAACCGCAAAACAACCATCGGTATTCTTCCCATTGGCTATGCCGACGGTATGCACAGGATTCTTGGCAATGGTGTTGGTAAATTGATGGTTAATGGTTATTTTGTACCCATAATCGGAAGTATTTGTATGGATATGTGCATGGTCGATTTGACGGGTGTTGTGGCCAACGAAGGAGATGAAGTGACCATATTTGGCGAAGGATATCCGGTTACTGAATTAGCCAAACAAATGAAAACAATTCCTTACGAAGTATTGACAAGTATTTCGCCCAGGGTGAAACGAATATATTATCAAGAATAGCGCATGCCTAAGATTTCAGTTGTAATTATAACTTTCAATGAAGAGATGAATATTGAGCGCTGTTTGCGTTCGGTTAGGCGTGTAGCTGATGAAATCATTGTGGTTGACTCATATTCTACCGATAGAACGGAGGAAATTGCCCGAAGTTTTAATGTTAACTTTGTGCAACATGCGTTCGAAGGGCATATTCAGCAAAAAAATTATGCGTTGAGCCTGGCAACGTATCCGCATGTATTATCACTTGATGCAGACGAGGCCTTGTCGGAAGAACTGGAAGGCAATATTCTAAAGATTAAGGAAAATTGGGTATTTGATGCCTATTACTTTAATCGGTTAACGAATTACATTAATAAGTGGATCTATCATTGCGGCTGGTACCCTGATCGTAAGACGCGTTTATGGGATAAGCGTAAGGGAAACTGGGGAGGTATTAACCCTCACGACCAGGTTATCATGCAGCCCGGTTCTTCTTTAGGTTACATTAAGGGCGATCTGCTGCACTATTCGTATTACTCCATCAAGCAGCATGTAGGCCAATCCGATAAGTTTTCGAGCATTATGGCCCAGGAGTATTTCAAGAAGAGAAAGAATGCAGGTTTGCTTACAATCATTGGTAAATCGCTTTGGAAATTCATACAAGGATATTTTATTAAGCGTGGATTCCTCGATGGTTACTATGGTTTGGTAATTTGTTCCCTTTCGGCTCATTCCACATTTCTTAAGTTTATTAAGCTGCGTGAGTTGAACGATAAAGAGAAGGTTGAAAAGCGCAGAACAGAACATAAAACAATCATTATAAGCCGCACCGACAGCATTGGCGATGTTATACTAACGCTACCAATGGCTGGTGTGCTCAAATCGATGAATCCGGATTGCCGTATCATCTTCTTGGGGCGTACTTACACAAAGGCTATTATTGAATCGTCCCAATTTGTTGATGAATTTGCAGATTGGGACAAGATTTCGGCTTTAACACCGGATCAGCAGATTGAAGCATTTAAGAAATTGAATGCAGAAGCCATCGTACATGTATTTCCCAATAAGCAAATTGCGAGGGTTGCATGTAAGGCACGAATTCCCTATCGTTTAGGTACTAATCATGTGTTGCATCATTGGTTTTACTGCAACCACATGGTAAGCCTAGGACGAAGAAATTCGAAGCTCCACGAGTCGCAGCTTAACATCGAGTTGATTTCGAAAATCACCGGTATTACGCAATTCCCATTATGCGATATTTCGAAATACTATGGAATGGAGGCTATGGAGAATGTCAATACTGAAATCCTAGGAAGAATCGATAAAAACCGGTTTAAGGTTATTCTTCATCCGAAATCCAAAGGAAGTGCAAGAGAATGGGGGTTGGATAACTTCGCCAGACTGATAGAGCTGCTACCTGAAGATCAATTCCAAGTGTTTATAAGCGGTACAAAGGATGAAGCTTCCCGGATGCAGGATTTTTTGGATAAGCATAAGGGTAAGGTAGAAGATATTACCGGTATGCTTACGCTTCCTGAGTTTATGAAATTTATATCGTTATCGGACGCGCTGGTTGCAGCCAGTACAGGCCCTTTGCATATAGCTTCGGCGCTGGGTATTATGGCAGTGGGCATATATGCACCTATGCGGCCCATTCATCCCGGACGATGGATGCCGGTGGGAGACAAGGCTCACTATATGGTATTGGATAAAAAATGCAGTAAATGCAGGAAACATGGCATTTGCGAATGTATCCAGTCTGTACAACCCGAGAAAGTTGCTGAATTGCTTAAGGCAGCGGCGATGAAACAGCGCTGATATGGGTGTTAGCCCAATTCACTGATTCGCTCCAGTTTACCAACGTCTAAAATCTTTATTTTCCTGCCATCAATTGCAATTACTCCTTCGTTTGCAAAGGCCGAGAGGGTTCTGATTGCATTGGATGTGGTCATATTAGAGAGATTGGCAATGTCTTCGCGCGAAAGATAAACTTTTAAGGTCTTCTCGTCTTTTTCGAAACCGTATGTATCTTTAAGGAATAAAACCGATTCCGCCAAACGGCCGCGGATATGCTTTTGGGTAAGTGTAACTGTTCTGAAGTATGAAAATCCTAGTTCTGTGGCAAATGCCTTAATTATACTTAAGCTTAAATCTGTATTTGATCGGATTAGTTTGTACAAAGTATCCTTATCTACTGAACAAACAGTGGAGTCTTCGATAGCAACCGCAGATGCGTGATGATTTTGTTCGGCAAACAAGGCCCTGTAACCAATAAAGCCAATGGGTTTGGCTAACCGGACAATTTGCTCCCTACCGCCAACGCCTTCTTTAAAAACCTTTACTTTTCCTTCCGACAGACAAATCAATCCTGTAGGTTTGTCTCCTTCCTTAAATATGAAGTCTCCCTTCTTATAAAATGCGGCAGTGAGGCCCGATTTTAGTATGTCCTTTTGTTCAGGGTTTAGTACGCTAAAAATCGACTTTTTATCTTCAAGAAATTCACGACAGACTTCTGCTGTATTTAACATCATTCGATTCTCATGTTAGATTCATTCAAAATTATAAAAAATCGTAATATCCCAACGTTTTCTGAATTAAATCTTCTTACTTGCCGAATGTCAGTCTTTTGCCAGAATAAAGCACGCTAAAAGACCACACCTAGGCGTATTTCGAAACAATGCATAAGCGTTTTTTCGTCCGACTTTTGCGTAATATCCGTAAATCCGTTCATGTAGGTAACTCCCAAGATAAGCGCTGTATTTCCTACAATTTTATACTCAACGCCTCCGGAGAAGTGATATCCCATGTAAAATAGGTTTATTTCTTCTCCTACACCTTCTTTTGAAATGTTTTGACCTTTAACATTGGCTCTGGCCTTGATGTTTATCATTGTATTAACGCCCAACTGCCCAAAAAATGTAGTATAACCAATTTCGGTGGTCTTAAACTTCAATCCCCATGGTATATGCAAATATTGAAGGTTGTATTGAACACGACTCCCAGCAGGCAAAATATAATCTTCAGATGAAGCATTCAATACTTTCTCATCCCTGTATTTAAGCGTACCTCCAATGCTGTGTATAGATAAACCTGTAGTAAATGCATAATGCTCGGCAAAGAATTTATCAACCATTAAGCCAATATTAAATCCTATGCGGCTTCCATCGCCCTGAATTCTGGAAACATCCGATTTAAGCCACGACACATTGGGGTTTGCAATAATACCCAAACGTATATTATTCATATTGTCCTGGCTAAAGGCACTTGCAAAGAATAAGCTTGCTACAACAAACGAGAGAATATATTTTTTCAACATGGTAATTTTGTTATTTAAAATCGATATGAATATTTAGATTTGCATCGATGCAAAATTATTGTTTTTTCAATTGTTTAATGCTATTAACTTTAGAAATATGAAACGTATCGCATGGCTTTTTGTTCTTGGGATTTCAACATGTTTTTTATACACATCCTGCAAATGTACTAGGGAGAAGAAACAGGATGCGACGCAAGGCAGCCAAATATCGAATGTTCAAGAAGAATTAATGGAAATTAAACGGTTCGAAAAGGATTTATTTTCGGTTAATATCGATTCGGTGCCGAAATATGTTCCTATACTTAAAGCGAAGTACCGCGAATTCTTCGATATATACAACTACAAAATTATACAACTGGGCTCTTCCGACGATCCCAAATATCCTGAAAACCTGAAGAATTTTATTACCGATTATTATATAAATATGGATTACCAGCGGGTAATGAAAACCTTTCCGGACGTAAACCAATTACAAAGCGACTTAAATGCAGCCTTCAACATATATAGGAAGGAGTTCCCCAAAGGTACTGTTCCCAGCGTGTATACTTGTATTTCGGGATGGAATCAGTCTGTATTTACTGCCGACACGATATTGGGGATTGCGTTGGATAAATACTTGGGCAGCAATTGTGAATTTTACGAGAAGCTCGGTATTGCAAAGTATATGAGGTACACGCTCGACAAGGCTTATATAACCAGCGATTGTATGCGCAATTGGGGATACACCGAGTTCGAATTTAACGATTCGTCAAGTACTGTACTTAGTAATATGCTGTATGAGGGGAAGATCATGTATTTTGTAAAGACCACGTTGCCCGATTTGCCCGATTCTATTGTGTTTGGTTATACTCCAGATCAGTTAAAATGGTGCAATAAGAACAAAGGCGAGATGTGGTCGTACCTAATAGAGCATAAGATGTTATTTTCTACCGATTACATGATGTTGCGTAAATTGTTTTTTGCGGCTCCCTTTACAGCTTACTTCGCCAATGAATCGCCAGGGAAAGCAGCTGTTTGGTTAGGGTACAAGATTGTTGAGTCTTACCTGAACGCCAATAAGGATGTTACACTTGAGCAGTTAATGCAGGATAAAGATTATCAGAAAATATTGCGCAAATCGAATTTTCAGCCATAAAAAAAGTCCACTAGTAATAGTGGACTTAATGTCTTATCAGATAAGCTGATACTATTCAGGGTGAATAGCTTCTACTGGACAAACATCTGCACAAGCACCACAATCGGTACAAAGTTCAGGATCAATCTTATAAATATCACCTTCAGAAATTGCTTCAACAGGGCATTCGTTAATACAAGTACCACATGCTGTGCAGTCGTCGCTAATTTTATGTGCCATTTCGAATATTTTTATTTAGTTAATTAGCGCAAATTTATTCCAAATTTTCAAATGAAAAACACTTTTTTAACAGGACGGCCTTTTTTGTAATCATTATAAATAAGGCTTTAAGTCTTCTAAAAACCTCATTCTCCTGTTGTTTAGAAGTCGAGGTTCATTGAAAAGTAGAAGACATGAGGAAGGACCACCTTGTTCTCCACACCCCATGCCCAGTCAAAGCGCATAAAATATCCCAGCACCTGTGCTCGGATACCCCAGCCATAACCATACACAAAGGGTGAGCGGTTGGAATCGACAATCATTTTTATAGGTAAATAGCCATCCGTTTCATCAAATTCGTAGGCATTGTTTCCTTTGAATGGGTTTAGCCCTGTCCATGCAGAACCAACATCGAAGAAGCCTACCAGTTGCAGGCTTGACCAGAATGCGGAGCTTACAGGATAGTTTGCAAAGTAGGTAACGAAAGGCCAGCGTAACTCGTTGTTCGAAACCATGAAGCTATTGCCATTCCGCACATTTTGAGAAAATCCCCGCATATTGGTTGCTGTGGCCTGAAAAGCGTATTTTTCCTGGTTATCAATCCGTATCGAATTGTCGAACGTAGGCGTTTTGGTCGATAAGTTGATCCAGTTATCCACCCCTCCGAGGTAGTAAAGTAAGCGGTTACCGCCAAATGAAGTACTTCCCGCAATTCTGTTAGCTAAAACAAGGTTCCGGTGTATTACCAGGTAATGTCTGTAGTCTGCGCCAACCACAAAAAGGTCCGATTTACCGCGGTTTATCTGGCGAAACGCTTCCCCAAACACTTTCCAACGTGTTCCGCTATGAAGGTTTATGCCAATTTTACGGGTATTATCAAAAACCAATTCTGTCTTTAATCCGGCCCAAAGGTTGATAATATTTGGCTTTTCTAGGGTTATCTGGTCCAATGCAAGAAAAGCTATCCTGTCCTGTCGTAGTGATGCTGTTCCCCTTACCGAAAATACCTGGCTGAGCGGATAGCGAAGGATGAAAAAGCCTTCGTTTGTGGTGTTTTTGACATAGTAGTATGCATCTTCCGCTTCCTGCCTGAACGTTTTAAATACCTGCCTGTGGAATATCATCTGCTTATCAAGGCGGTATTTGATATTTTCAAAACTAAGAAGATATTCGTAGCTGTCGAAGTCGCCACCGAAGCGCATTCCGCCTACGATTTTATAGTCCTCGAACAGATCGTTGGTTCCGATTTTTAGGTTCAGGTTGAAACCGGGGTTATAGTAGCTATTGCTCCCATTAAATGGCTGGTAAGAGGCACTCAGAAATGTAAAGTCTATCTGGTTTACAAGTGCATTCGAATAAAAGGCAGGTTGGTAAATAATAATTTTCGGGCCTTTTTCTATCTGTAGGTTTGTTGAAGTATCATTTTCATCCGCGGTATTGTTTGATTTGACAAGGGATGTTACCTTCTTTTTCTCTATTTCGAAAATATAACGGTTGATGTCTATTTCATTTTCGTCGGTTGTTTGTGTACTGCTGTTTGTAGAATCGGCTTTAATCAGGGCGAGCAATTCCGAGGGCATCTGGGGCTTTACCTGTATTCTTTGTACCGAATCGTTTATCTCTTTTCTTTTTATGGCTTTTAATTGTTCCTTCCGGAATTCTGTATTGGCGAGATGAATGGGACCATCAGTTGTTTCGAGCTCTTTTCTGAATAAGAAAAACTTGTTTTTGTTAAGCGTCGCTTGCCCAATTTGGTTTATCATTTTGTTATAGTTGTGTTCCAGAATATTACGAGGATAGTTGGTAACAGGCTTTGTTATGGTGTAATATCTGTAATGGATTGATGTATCGATAAGGCTTATGGCGCTGTCATACTCGGCAATGTATCTGTTTATAATGCCATTATTGTCGCCCAGATACACGAATTTATTGTTTCCGATTTCCTCAGGTTGCAGGTGATTGGCGTATTTGTTATCCGAAATGAGGGTGAGATTATTGTTTTTGGTGGGATAGGGTACGGTATAGAGTTGAAAGAAGGACGACAATTCCTTGGATTCATTACCAGAAGTTGCTATTGTATCGGATAAACGGTTCGAACTGAAAATAATCTTTCGTGTACCATCGAAAAATCGTGGGTTCAGGTCGTCGGCCAAATCGTTGGTTATTTGTTCATCGGTTGCGGAAGCCAGGGTGTGAACATAAATGTCCGTTTTTCCTTCCTTTACAGCCGATAGAACGAACCGGGAACCGTCGGGAGAATAGGAGAAGTCGAGAACTTTCTCGAAATACAGGAGATTGCGAGAATTCAGTGTTTTGTCTTCGATATTGTAATGCCAGAGTTTTAAGCCTCCTTTTTCTTCTGTAATGAATGTCAGTATTCGTCCCGAAGGATGCCATGCAGTTACAGGGAAGGTATAATCAGGTATCTGATCAATTTTATGCTCGCGTTTCAGCAGACACTTCTTTTTGCGTGTAGCATTATTATACAACCAAATACGGTACTGTCCCAGCTCGTTTGTTACGTACGAAACATAGTCGCCATTGGGGTTTACTTTGATTTTTTGGTACACCCTGTTTTTCTTGGGGTTCTTTTCAATTACGTCCCCAAACTTGGCTAAATCCGTATTGTATGCTGAATATTTATCGTAATAATAAGCATACCAGTCCTTTGTGAGATTCCGTATGGATGTGCCAAGGACATTCAAAAAGCTGCTTCTCAGGTTTTTATTCACCCGGGTCATATAAATGATGTTCGGAATTACGGTTTTGCCGTAATTCTTTTCTATGTATCTCCAAAAGGAGTGACCCGCGTAAATGGCTTCATCTCCGGTAAGCCGGTTGTATTTTTTGAAACGGCCGCTAAGGATGCCGTCTTTCACACGGTCGTCGATTTCAACGCTCCAGTTTTCGCCAATATAGGACAACAAGCCGTTGATAAACCATGATGGCAGACTCAGTAATGCTGAATTTGCGACGTTCTCACGAACATCGCTTCCAAACAACATATCGTTGAGTATGATTTGCGCCAGTGCGGCCGTAATTTGTTGGTTGAACTTATGGTGATCGCCTTCATAATACAGCGAAACCTTGTTGTTATTTATCTGGGTAATGCCGCCCGTGTTGTAATCGTCGATACCTGTAATTAAACCCAGGTTGCTTTGCCGAAAATCGGTAAGTTTATTGTAGATGAGAAATATTATCCTGCGATCTAGCTTGTAATCCAGCAATGTTTCAAGCCTTTTCAGTTCTTTGTTGGCATACCACTCAACGTATAAGGCTAAATCCTTGCCATACTCGTTGAAATAGGTGTCAAAACGGTCGAAACGGTAATATTGCCAGTAAAAATCGTAGTACTGAACCCGGTTTTTGCCAAAATTCATGTTTAGCCCATTGTAAAACTGGCCAAACAATGGATGTGCAAAAAGGGTAATGAATGTAAAACCTAGTACGACCTTAATTCGTTTACAGTACATGAAGTAACGTAATATTTGGCATTATTAAAGGTAGTTAATAATTGTTAAAATCGTTATTTAAACCCTATAAAATATGTAGTTTTGCAAGCATTGAAGTTCAACACTCGTAACCATCTTTTGCTTTGCTACGTGTTTTTAAAATAAACATTATGAAGAGAATAGCTTATATTTTGCTTGCTTTTGTTATGTGTGCACAGTTTTCTGTTGCGCAGCAACGTAAAGCCAACATTTCATTTAATAAGACTGCACATAATTTTGGTAAGATAAAAGAGGCTGATGGACCTGTATCGACGGTGTTTGAGTTTGTAAATACAGGAAATGTGCCTGTCATTATACAGGATGTACAAACCAGTTGCGGCTGTACTACCCCTGAATACTCGAAACAACCGGTCAGGGCAGGAGAAAAGGGCTTTGTTAAGACGGTATTTGATCCAGCTGGCCGTCCCGGACTTTTCACCAAAGAGATTACCGTGAAGTCAAATGCTGAAAATTCGCCGATGGTTCTCAAAATAACAGGTACAGTTGAACCGAAAGAGCCTTCGATGGAAGAACAATATCGTTATGTTATGGGCGACTTGCGATTACAGAGCAGCCATATTGGTTTTGGTAAAATAGCTCCGGGAAGCAGTGCAACGCAAACTATCAATGTAATGAATCCCGTAACAAAGGCAGTGAAGATAAATTTTATTCAAGTTCCTCCGTTTTTAACGGCAAAGGCTAAGCCAGAGGTCCTAAATCCAGGTCAGAAAGGCATTATTGAGGTTACATACAACTCTGCAAAGAAGAACGATTGGGGCTTTCTGATCGATTATCTCTATTTTTCGCTGAATGGATCGAATAATCCCGATCACAAAGTAACCATAACCGCCGAAATCATTGAAGATTTTTCGAAGATGACCGAAGCACAGAAAGCAAAAGCCCCCAAAATTTCGTTTGACGACCCCAATTACGAGTTTGGTAGCGTAAAAGCTGGTACCAAGGTTGAGCATGATTTTACCTTTACAAACAATGGCAAATCCAATTTAATCATACGGAAAATCAACACGACTTGTGGTTGTACGACTTCTGCTCCAAAGGATTTGGTTATAAAGCCCGGTGCGTCCAGCTCTATTAAAGCGATATTTAACACGCAAGGCTACAGAAATGAGCAAACCAAGGTGGTTACAGTAATAACGAACGATCCGCTTAGTTCTACTATAACGCTTTGGATGAAAGGTAAAGTAGAATAAGTATAAACGCAAAGCCGCCAAGACGCAGAGACTGATTATATAAATAAGGTCTTCTTTACGTCTTGGCGGCTTTGCGTTTTAATATACTAAATCAGAATATCCCTATCCCAGCCTTGTTTATTAATTCAATCTTCCTGGGATCGGCAGTGTGGCTAGTTTGTATTGTGTATCGGCCAGGAATATATGTTTGGCTTGCAGCAGTAAGAGCAGAACTGGGAATCCTCTTTAAAATTTGTTTCCTTTTTTTGAAAAATGTATTTTTGCGGCGTTTTTAAACCAGGAATTGTGAGAGGAAAGAAAGTATTACCGTTAATCAATCATCTTGAAATAGTTGACATTGCCGCAGAAGGGAAAGCTATAGGAAAGGCCGATGGTATGGTTGTTTTTGTGCCGTATGTTGCTCCGGGCGATATTGTTGATGTTCAGGTTAACCGCAAACGCAAGAGCTATATGGAAGCTACACTGGTGACTTTTCACAAGTATTCCGACTTAAGGGTTAAACCCCAATGTGAGCATTTTGGACTTTGCGGAGGCTGCAAATGGCAGCATATAAGCTATGAAAGTCAGCTCAATTACAAGCAGAAGCAGGTTGAGGATCAATTGATTCGTATCGGGAAGCTCGATGTACCTGCGATACAACCTATAGTGCCATCCGATAATCAATTTTTTTACAGGAATAAGCTGGAGTTTACTTTTTCTAGCAGTCGTTGGCTTACCAACGAGGAAATAAGCTCTGGTGCTGACATTACCGACCGTAGCGCTGTTGGATTTCATATTCCTGAGATGTTCGACAAGGTTTTTGATGTAAAAAAATGCTGGTTACAGGGCGATCCGTCCAATGCCATACGCGATGAAATACGCAGTTTTGCTTTGAAGTATGGATTGCCGTTTTTCGATTTGCGCGATCATGGCGGTTTTTTGCGCAACCTGATTATACGCACTTCGTCAACAGGCGATTTGATGGTTATCGTGAGCTTCTATTCCGAGAATGAGCAGTGGCGTACAAAATTGCTCGATCATTTGGCTGTTCAATTCCCGGCTATCACGTCATTGATGTACGTAATCAATGGTAAACCCAACGATACCATTACCGATCAGGAAATTGTTTGCTACAAAGGCAACGATCATATGTTCGAGGAAATGGAAGGCTTGCGTTTTAAAATAGGCCCAAAGTCTTTCTATCAGACAAATTCAGCTCAGGCTTACAAACTGTATAAGGTGACCAGGGACTTTGCTGCTTTGAGGGGTGACGAGATCGTTTACGACTTATACACAGGAACAGGTACCATTGCCAATTTTGTTGCAGGCAAGGCTAGTAAGGTAATCGGTGTGGAGTTTGTTCCCGAAGCCATTGAGGATGCTAAAAATAATTCGGCACTTAATCATATTGCGAATACGCAGTTCTTTGCGGGCGATATGAAAGATGTGCTAAATAATAAATTTGTTGAAACCCATGGCAGGCCTGATGTTGTAATCCTCGATCCGCCACGTGCAGGTGTTCATCAGGATGTGATTGATACCTTGCTTTATATTATGCCGGAACGTATCGTTTATGTTAGCTGTAATCCTGCCACCCAGGCACGCGACCTTGCTTTAATGAACGATGCCTACAGGATTGATGCTGTACAACCAGTTGATATGTTTCCACAAACCCAACACGTTGAAAATGTTGTTCGTTTGACCCGGAGAGATTAATTCGTCTGAACAAACCTGCAAAAAGTCAGCCTTGCACTTGGGGAAATATCAGTGTTTACAGGCTATAAACCAAACATTTATCATTGAAGCGATAGGGCTTTATTCGCTAATTTTATTCGTGAAACTTGAAGTTGATCGAACCCTGAAATACAGGTTGAATGAATAAAATGAACGATATGAACCCTACAAACTTTGTAACACCGGTTGCTGTTAACGAACCAGTTCTGGAATATTCGCCAGGAAGCCCTGAGCGCAAAATTTTAAAGGCAGCAATAGCTGAAGCACGCCAAATGGTTAAGGATATCCCTATGTTTATTGGGGGGAAAGAAGTGCGGACCGCCAATTTAGGAGAAATTCATCCACCGCACGATATAAAGCACCTGTTAGGTCATTATCATAAAGGCGATGCATCGCATGTGACCATGGCTATAGAAGCAGCTTTAAAGGCAAAGGTCGAGTGGGCCAATCTTTCATGGGAGAGTCGTGCTTCCATTTTTCTGAAAGCCGCGAACTTATTGGCTGGTCCTTATCGTGCAAAGATAAACGCAGCAACCGAAGTTACAAAGTTTGTCGAG
>DATALJ010000026.1:0-5201 GCA_036261135.1 Bacteroidales bacterium | reverse complement strand
ATTTTCCATAGCAATAATAAGATGTTCCGGAGCATAATCGTTTACAATCTCCAGCATTTCTTCTTCGGAATGGAGAACAAACGATTTGCTGTTTGTCAGCGCTTTTGTTGCTATATCCTTGCGTGGCAGGACTTCTAGCTGGGCCTCCAGTTCTTTGTAAATGGGAGCGAGTATTTCCTCGTTTAATGTGAAGAGAATTACCTGGCTGTCTGGCCCATGCTCGGCCTGAGAAAGCAAGTCAGCTGCAACAAAAGCCGGAACGCAGCTTTTATCGGCCATAATGGCTACTTCTGAAGGACCTGCCGGCATGTCAATGGCAACTGTATCGCTGGCCACCATCTGCTTGGCAATGGTAACATATAAATTGCCAGGACCGAATATTTTGGATACTTTAGGAACTGTGGCAGTACCATAAGCCATGGCGCCAATGGATTGTATGCCTCCTATTTTAAACACATGCGTTAGTCCAACAAGCTTGGCAGTGTATAAAATGGCAGGGTGTACCTTTCCTTCTTTATTAGGCGGAGTGCAAAGTATGATGTTTTTGCATCCTGCAAGTTTTGCAGGAACGCCCAACATCAAAACAGTTGAGAATAAAGGCGCTGACCCTCCGGGTATATATAAACCCACTGATTGAATGGGTACTGTTTTGTGCCAGCAGTATACACCAGGCGTTGTTTCTACAACTTTACGCGATGTTTTTTGCGCAGCATGGAATTTTTCGATGTTCTGCTTTGCCGTTTGAATGCTTTTCTTCAGTTGTGGGTCAATCAAAGCCTCTGCTTCTGCAAATTCCTGCTCTGTTACGGCAAAATGGTTAATTGACACATGATCAAATTTTTCAGTATACCTGCGTACGGCGTCATCTCCATTCTGTTTAACATCCCTTAAAACGTCGTGTACGGATTGATGGACATCCTGGTCTTCAACACGCGGGCGTTTCAAGAGCCCTTTCCATTCTTCTTTTTGGGGATACTTAATTGTGTTCATGTGTGTGTATTTTATCAAACAATCATTTTTTCGATTGGCATTACAAGAATTCCCTGGGCTCCACAAGCCTTGAGCTGGTCAATCATTTCCCAGAACTCCGATTCCTGAATGACAGAATGTATGGATACCCATCCTTCCTGCGCCAGGGGAACTACTGTGGGGCTTTTCATGCCCGGGAGAATGCTTGCGATTTTGCTTACCGATTCAATCGGCGCATTGAGCACCACATATTTGTTGCGGCGTGCTGTTTGCACCGAGCGGGTGCGGAACAACAGCTTTTCGAGTATTTGTTTCTTTTCTGCAGTCATTCCGGGATAGCCAACAATTACGGCTTCCGATTTCATTACTGTTTCCACTTCCTGTAAACCGTTGCTTATAAGGGTACTTCCGGAACTTACGATGTCGAAAATAGAGTCGGCCAGGCCAATGCCAGGGGCAATTTCTACTGAACCGCTGATTTCGTGTACTTCGGCAGTTATGTTGTTTTCTATAAGAAATTTATTGAGAATGACAGGGTAGGAGGTTGCAATTTTTTTTCCGTCGAAATAGCTTACACCTTTGTAATCTACAGCTTTTGGAATAGCCAGAGAAAGACGGCATTTGCCAAAACCAAGGCGTTCAACAATGTCAACACGCGATTCCTTTTCGCAGATCACGTTTTCGCCAACAATACCTATGTCGGCTACACCATCGGCAACATACTGCGGAATATCGTCATCGCGGAGGAACAGGATTTCGATAGGAAAGTTCGACGATTTGGAAATGAGTTTCCTGTCGCCATTGTTTAATGAGATTCCTGCTTCGGAAATCAATTCGAGCGATTTTTCGCTTAAGCGGCCCGACTTCTGGATTGCAATTTTTAAAAATGTCATATGTTTTACGTTTGTTTTTAAACTAAAAAAGGTTTGCAGTATATGCAAACCTTTTCCGATATTATGTTACGCTTTTGCATACAATTCCTCAACTCACTCTATGATGACCTAATTGATGATGTTTGTATGCTGCGTTAATTGTCATTCCTTGTTGTTTTTTTGCGATGCAAGTTTAGCAATTATTTTGTTTATCTACAAGAAAAATATGTTAAAAATCATGTTTTTTCAGTCAGGCGATTTCTCATTATCCCGTTTTATATTCTTAACCAGCAAGTTATCGGAGCTTTTTTCTATTTGCTCGTAAAAACTTTCGTGGATGGCAACAATCTTCTTGGTTAGTTCGGCTTTTTCCTGTGGAATGTAGTTCTCTCCGAGCTTATCCAGTTTCTCAAAAATGAATTTAACCGAAATGTTGTCAATATATTGAGCAGGCTGAAATGCTGTAATTTTGGGGTTGTCAGTCAATACTTCCGAAAGAATGTTACATCTTACCAGATCGTACAGGATGGACTTAATCATCCGGATCGGTATCTTAAGCTCTGTGGATAAGTCAGAAGGAGTAAGCGGTTTCTGGCCTTTCTCAAAATTTTGTATAACCCGGTATGCGATTTGATTGGCTACAATGCGGCGTGAATAATCGTTCAGGTAAATGGTTTCGTTTTCGAGTTCGTACAGCTCGATGTGTTGCGTAGCAAATGCCACCTTGGCCCCAAACAGCAATATGAGCCAGCTCAGTTGCATCCAGATAATAAACAATGGCAACGCAGCAAAACCTCCGTAAATAGCGTTGTTTGCAGATACTCCGATCTGGAAGTAAACATATACCTGTTGTATGATAAAGAAAATAATACCCGATAAAGCACCACCAATTAATGCAGGCATGAACTTCACCTTGGTATTAGGCATGATAATGAATACAAGGGTAAACAGAAGTACAATGAGCAGAATAGGTGATAATTTGACTAATATGAAGAGGAAAGGACTGATTAAACTGTGTACCTTCAATGTTTTTAACGAAACAATAGCAATGGTAATAGATATTAGCAATACCGGGGAAATCAGCATCATCGACAAATAATCGGTAAGCTTTCGCACAAAGGGCCGCGGTCGCTTAATTTGCCATATATCGTTAAACGAACTTTCAATATTCCCAAGCACTTTCATCACCGTCCAGAACAAAAGTCCAAGAGCGATAACAGCCATCAGTCCACCTTTTGTTTTAGCCAGCATGGAGTCGGCAAATGTCATGAGTTGTTCTGCTATTTGTTTGTAAGCTTTGGCATAATCAACGTCCTGCTGATTGGTGGCTGTGGTTTCCTTTATGTTTTCGTTGCTTTCCAGGTAAGACATTAACTGGCCCTTAAGCACCTGATCATACCCAAAGCCTTTGGCAATTCCAAAACCAATAGCCAATATAGGTACAATGGATAATAGTGTATATAACGTAAGTGCGGCAGCACGTTGTTGAATATTATCTTCATAGAATCCACGGATAGAAAGCATGAGGATACGAAGCGCCTTAATTTTAAGCGCTTTTCTGGGTGATAGATCACTCATTCTCAGTCCCCAAATATCTTTCGTAAGGAAAATCCAGATCTTATTTATTTCTTTTATCATACATTTGCTGGTTTAATACAAATATAGACGATATAAACATTGCAGAAAAATATTTGGCGTATAGCTTTATTTAAATTATATGGATATTCAGATTTTACAATTGCTTGATGGCGCAAAGAGGGCTGAAGGACTTACCGTTGTAATAGATGTTTTTAGGGCATTTTCGCTGGCCTGTTACATGGCCGATAAGGGTGCAATGGACATTATACCCATTGCGAATATCGACAAAGCCTATGAATTGAAAAGGAATAATCCGGATTACATTTTGGTGGGCGAAAGAAACGAAAGGGTTCCCGTGGGTTTTGATTATGGAAACAGTCCAACCCATATCCTGGGTGCAGATTTAAAAGGAAAAACCATTGTACATACCACTAGCGCTGGTACACAGGGGTTAGTGAATGCCATAAATACAACCGAGAGACTAACCGGAAGCTTTGTTAATGCTCCGGCAATTGCGCGGTATATTCAGTCGAAAAATCCGGCAAAGGTTTCGCTGGTTTGCATGGGCTATTCCATGAAACACCCAACGGAAGAAGATACATTCTGTGCGGAATACATAAAGGCGATGCTGGAAGGATTGGATGCTGACTTCGAAGCAATGAAGCAGCATATACGCAAAACCTCGGGAAGAAGATTGTTTGAGCCGGAGAACCAGGAATTTTCGCCAACAACGGATTTTGACTATTGCCTGGATCTGGGACGGTTTAATTTCGTGTTGAAAGTGGAAGAAGATGGCGGGCTATTGAAGTTGAAGAAGATCGTTTCCTGACCTGGTTAATTCACAAAATATAGCTTAGTTGCAGAGCTAGCGCGCGTTTGTAACGCGTGCTATTTATCAGCCCGCGTTACAAACGTGCGCCAGCCTTTCGGTATTTTAAACTGCTTAAAACAAAAAAATCATCCCCGACATATTGCATTTACAATCGCGGGAATGACTTCGTTACCCAACTCTCTCTATATTGCTATAAAATGCTAAATAAAGTAGTAAAGATTTATCAAATCCTTATTTTTTTAAGATATACGCATATTCAACTTCGGCCATCTTGACGAATCTTTCAGTCCACAATACATTGCCGGTACTATCCTGATAACTAATAAAATATATATCATCCATAAGCTTGGAAAGATCCATATTTTTAAAGTCCCTGCACATGTAAACTTTTTCACCTTCGAGGTTGAAAACTTCCGCCTTAATCTGATTCGTACCCATAGTATTGATATTTTAGTTAGTTCGTTGTTGCGCAATGAAATTTTATCGTTGTTGATAAAATGTTAGTTACTTTACAAAACGAATTTAAACTAATTTGAAACCGATACCAGTAAACCGTTAATGATTTACCTTAGCTCGAAAAGGTGATTTATGTCAACAATTGAGGATTTTGAAATTTGATAAATTTCCTTATCTTTGCGGAGTTTTAATCATAGTTACAGGTAAGTATATAACATACAGAAAAACAATTCATTACCTCTATTTGTAAATTATTTTCATAATTAAAACGGGGATTATCAATAACAATGTTACCACATTGGCAATTATTATGGGTAAGTCGTTTGAGAAAATTCCATACAATAACCACAATGTTAAACCGGTAATTAAAATAATATACATCCATAACGATATATCTTTCGTATGCTTTGTTTTAAAGGCTTTTATGGTTTGAGGAAGAAATCCCACTGTACTGGTAAATGCTGCGCAATAGCCTAAAATCTTAACCCATTCTG
>DATALJ010000025.1:0-12444 GCA_036261135.1 Bacteroidales bacterium | reverse complement strand
AGTATGCATATGTTTTATAATTTGACCGATATACAGTTCATAATACGGTACACATTGCCCAGATTAGAATGAATTGTTCAATAAACTTAAGGAAATGAAAAATACAGTTGTTCTGCTAATCGCATTTCTGGCTCTTAGCTTACTGTTTACAGGTTGTAAAATTGAAAATAAACCGACCGCGCCTGTAAAGATTACCATGTGCGGTTCATATTATGGTAATTATGACCTGAATCCGTATATTTCGAGTAATAAACTTATTGTGCAGCGCATTCTTTTAAATATTGCGAAAGAGCATAAAACATTGAAAGAGATTGCTGAAAGTTTAAATGTTAATCCTGTTTTTATTGAAGATGAACTTGCTCATTTAGGAGAAGCCGATTTGGTAAGATCAGTTGATGGAATGTATATAGCCAACGGTATTATTATAAGCAATGGCGACAAAAATATAATTAAACCTTTTGCTCAAACAATTGCCGGGCAAATAGCCGAATTAATTATTGATGAACTCGATTCGATAAAATTAGCCTATGGCAAATGTAGCTTTAAAGACCAGGGTTTTACTTGGGAGCAAATGAAAAACCTTTTTATTTATACACAATTGCTCGATTTAAACCTAATTGACAGAGGCTTTGCAATACATCGTATTGCTTCAGGCAAGCCTCCTGTTCATAAAAACCTTGGAGAATGGTTTCTTCACGGAATAGAGGGAGACCCAATAGAAAAATACGCTTTAACTCATAATATCTGTCCAATTGATAGTGGCGGTTGTGCAATACTGTATTGCGATTGGAATGACAAAAATTTACACCCTTCCAAAATTAGTTTTTCCGATAATGATTTGGCCATATTAGTTCATCTGTACAAAGGTGAGAAAACCGAAAATGAGTTGATGAATGAATGCGGTTTGAAAATGGAAGAAGTGAGGGAATCGCTTAAAGCATTCACCGAATTAAGAGTAGTAGAAAAAACAGGCAACTTCTATAAAGTCATCATACCCATCTACCATACAAAGGACATTCCTATAATGCTGGTAACTTTGGATAATATCTCTGAAAAGATTATCGACAAATATTGCCAACCAAATTTGAATAAAATAGAAGAATTGTTTTATAAATGCGGATTTGGAGAAAACAAGGAACAATATGGTGCTTTTGAAAGAGAAATATTTGTAACCATTGTAAATATTGCAACCCAAATATTAATTGAGAAAAATGAGATACCATCACCTCCTACTCATTCTCCATGGATAGTATGGGGCTGGACAGGAAATGCGATCTGGGATGAATAATGAACATAAAAATGGAGCCTCAAATACTTGTGCTTTGTTTGAATGTTTTATACTTTGGTGGTACATAAATTATCCGGCTGATTGGGGATTGTTGTGGGAAGAGAAGGTAGATCTCTATAATCATAACGATTCCATTTATTTTTGCAATGATTTATAGTTTGAATCAAGAGCAATAGTGAAACTATTGAGAATACCCGAAAATATGATTATACCCCCCAGCTCATCATAGAATGTCACCTACGAAGTCGCTAGGCGTCTCCGACTTCGCCGTATTCAATAGCGGTCTCCTTACCGCAAAAACCATAAAACACCCCAAACCCCCATTCTCACAGGTCCTGTTAAAATTTTACCCGTCCTGTAACTTATTTACCCACCCCTGCTAAAAATTTTGCCGTCCTGTAGGTTGATGAGTCGTTCCTGTTAAAAATATCGCCGTCCTGTAGGTTGATTACCCACCCCTGTAAGCTTTTTTGGAGTAGGATAAAAATAATAGAGGCTGCATTTGAACAAACCAAAAAACAAATGCAGCCTCTTACCAAGGATTAATTATTTCTGGGCTTCAACCGGCGTGTTGTTTTTACGGCCTGCGTTAAGCTTTTTGTAATACTGCGAAATATATCCCTTTTGGCGTTGCGGGTTTTTCCAAAATGCATACTGCCCGTTGCGGCGGATTTCGTCGACAGCCTTTTTCATGAATGTGTAGGCTTTGTTGCGGGTAATAAGCAATTTGTTGTCCTGCATTTTTTTGCCGTTTGCTTCGGCAAGCAGTTTGGCCATTGCGCCCGATAGCTTTTCGGCCTTGTCGAGCAGTGTAAGGTCGATGTTCTTTGCTTTCAGTGCAGTGGTGTTGGCTTTACCGAGAGCAGCCAGGTCGCTCAGGTCCTGGATCATATCGGCATGCGTGTTGCCTTCGTCAATCCGCTGTGTGCGGGCATATAAATCGGGCATTTCGTAAAAGGCATGATAAAAGTGGTGAACCAGTTCGTCGCGCAAATCGTAAGCAGCCGGCGATTCGGCAGTCCAACGTATTTGGGCTTCTTCTTTACTTTTAAAATCCTTTTGCCATATGCTTTCGGTGTAGCGCAAGGCAGCAATGCGCAGCGGCAGGTCTTCCACCAGTTTCCAGTTGAGGCCTGCTTTCAGCAGCGCTTCTTTGTCGTCCTGGCACCACACGTTGAGGTTTTCTCCTTCCTGCAAAGCAGTGTCAATAGGAATGTTGGGGGTTAGCGCATCCTTATCGGGGATAGCGTCAATTTCGATTTTTTTCGATTCAAAGATTTCTTTAGACATAACTATAAGTTTAAAGTTAATAATATAAAATGTTTGGTTTGTTTTTCGTTTTCATGTCCATTTTAAATTATTACCGGTATCCTTGTTTCCTCTTCCTTAACTCAAAATCCCATCCCCGCAGTAAAGCATACCGGAATTATGTGCAATAAAAATAAACGATCCTTCTAAAAAAGTCAATAAAAAATTGCAGAAAATATTACTTGCCAAGTGATTATGGGGGATAAAGCCAACCGTTTTTGGATCCTGTTAACGAATACTCCACGTTACGTATCATTTTTCTCAATTAATTGAGCTAGGTGATAGTAAGCTATCTTCTTTTTCTATATTTGTTGTGCCAACATTAAACTGAAACTATGAAACGAACATGTTTACGAATTAACACAAACACCAATGAAAATAGCAAACATGGAGTTACATCTGACCATAACATAAAATTTATTTACAGATGAAACGAATCGCAATTGTCCCCGTTGTTGTATTGAAAAAACTATTCCTGATTATTTGTATTATTTCATCTTTCCTTTATTCGTGCGAGAAAGAAAAGGAGGATCCCAGCGTAACCATGGTTAGTGCTATGGCAGTTACGGGATCGTCGGGCAAAGCAGTGGCCCGGGTCGACCAAACGGGTGATTACCCGGTTATCGACCATGGATTTGTGTATATCTATACCAATTCAAATTACAGCCCTGAAATAAACTTTTTAGACCAGGCAAATAAATTATCGCTCGGAAGTGTTATGAGGACCGATACTTTTTCAGCTATTCTTCCTTTAACCACCGATGTGTATCCGAATGACTTTAAATGGAAGGTATGGGCATACATTACCAATGAGAAGGGAACTGTTTACAGCTCAAAACCTGTCATCTTTTTTCCCAAGGAGATACGACTTGAATCGGTTTCACCTTTATTTGGTGAAGTAGGTGATACTATAACCCTTTATGGTAATAATTTCGAAACTTCTATAAGTAATATCCAAGTGAAATTTTACATTAATCGCGAGTCCGATTATGTATTGGCTACTGTAGTATCTGCTTCCGAAACGGCGATAAAAATAAAAGTTCCCGATTTATCAAAAATAAGTTCGTTTGATTATGGTTCCCTGTTTAGTATTCAACTTAATATGGGGAAAACCGGAAGAACCTTATACAATGCGTTCGTGCTTCAGTCTTTTCCTACCGGTTTTTTGCCCAAACAGGGAACATTTAATACACTCATTACCATTTCGGGAACGCAAATGGATAACATTTCGGCGGTTATGATAGGTAACACAATAGTATATGCAGACGACCGCAGCAGTACGTCTGTAGTATTCTCTGTGCCATTCTCTATGAAGCAGAAAAAAAGTAAGATATATGTTGTGAAGGGAAACGCGCAGATTGAAGTTCCGGGAGGAGAGTTTGAAATGCTTCCACTCACGGTAAGTTCAGTTTACCCTATGTTGGTTAGGCCAGGTGATTTAGTTGAGGTTACTGGTTCGAATTTTAACCGCAACTATGATAACGGTAATATCATGAAGATTGGTTCTACTCAACTTTGGTCGAGTTACGAATCGGAATCGTCAAGTAGTTTCTATATACCTGGCAATATAGCAGCAGGTGAATATCCAATACGTATTAGCAATGGAGTTGATACCGTATTAATGCCAGACCCTTTAACGGTAGTTGTTCCTTCAATTACAAATATTTCGTCGGCAAGTGTTTATCCTGGTGATTTATTAACCATTACTGGTCATAATTTTAACGATTTGATTTATATTGATGGCGATCCTTATGGTTATGATTTTAGCTATTCTAAGCACGATTCGGTTTCGTTCGAAATAGAAGTGCCTTCTTTAAGACCCGGGACGCATACAGTTGAGATGCGTGCAAATAATCAATTTTATAACGAAATATTGTCATCAAAGGTATTTACAGTGTTGGAACCTACACTTACTTCTATTACGCCAACATCGGGAGCTGTCGGAACGTCTTTTATTATCAACGGACGAGGGTTTGGAAAAAATTCTTTCCTTGTGGGTGTAATGTTCGGAAATGTAAGTGCCACGGTGCTTTTTGTTACTGGTACGCAAATTACTGTTAGGGTTCCTGAGAATATGGATTCGGGAACCTGGACGGTGTCGGTAACGGTAAATGGTCTGAAGCTTTCCGATACACTGGAATTTACAATACCTTAAGCCTTAAACATGATTCCTTTGGAATAAACGACCGCCGGGAATAGGGGTGATTATATAAAGTATGGATTGAATGAACAAGAACTTTGCTTATAAAACCGTGAAACAAAAAGTTAGGTCGTCTCAAATTATCTTCTTTTTCTATATTTGTAGTCCAACATTAAATTTTAAACTATGAAAAGAATCGCAATTATCGCAGTTATTTTATTTATTTTTTCAGCATTTTCAGTAAGTTATGGTCAGGATTCGATTAAAGCAACCCATCGTAATTTTTTAACCGAACTTAATGTAAACCTTTTTCAGGGACAACTTTCGTTAAGCAATGCACTCAACCAGGTTAAATTCAGGTATTTTACATCCGACAACAGCGCGCTGAGGATTGGCTTTACCGTGGATGCCAAAAGTCTGGTCGACGACGCCAAGAATGTTTATGGCACCAACCCAACCAATTCAAGCGACAAACGCACGAGCACGCTCATTGGTATTAATTTGGGGTTCGAACATCATTTTAGAGGTACCAAACGGTTGTCGCCCTATATTGGAGGTGAGTTTACTTTTGGCATAAAAAGCGCTAAGCATGTAAAGGAAAGTAATGGCGTAAAAACTACCATCAAAGGTGCATGGCAATCTACCGAATATTATAATTCGGGCTATTCTTATTCTGCCTATAATACCGAGCGGGCATTTGTTTCGTATGGTCTTAACATGATAACGGGTTTCGACTTTTATGTAGCCCGAAACTTTTTTATCGGGTACGAAATGCAATTTGGCTTTACAAACAAGTCGTATTCCGATCTTGAAGTTACCAGTACGGGAGGTTCCCAGGGCTCCACATACCCCGATTATGATTCGTCGGAGTTTTCGTTCGGGCCCCGCATTATCAATGGAATTCGTGTAGGTTATGTATTCTAAACCAGCGTACCGATGAAAAAACTATTCCTGATTATTTGTATTGTTTCCTCTTTCCTTTATTCGTGCGAGAAAGAAGACAAAGATCCCGGCGTATCGATGATTAGTGCCGTAGCCCTTTCGGCATCGTCGGGCAAGGCAGTGGCCAAGATCGACCAAAAGGGCGATTACACGATTACCGATCATGGGTTTGTGTTTGCCGCGTCCTCATCCAGTTCCGTATCGAACCCTGGAATAAACAATGTAGACCCGTCGAATAAAGTATCGCTTGGAAGCATCATTAAGGCGGATACTTTTTCGGCTATCCTTCCTCTAACTTCAAGCGACGGGTATTATTATGGTTCCAACTATAGGTGGAATGTGTGGGCCTACATCACCAACGAAAAGGGAACTGTTTACAGCACTACCCCCATATCTTTTTATCCTAAGCAATTGGTACTTCAATCGGTTTCTCCGACGGTTGGTAAAGTAGGCGATACTTTAACCATTTCGGGTAGTAATTTCGATACTTCTATAAGCAATATCCAGGTAAGATTTTATAATTATTACGAATCCAATTATGTATTGGCAAATGTAATATCTGCTACCGAAACAACGCTAAAAGTAATTGTGCCCAGTATATCAGAAACCAGTTCGTATTACTCTTCCAATTACCAGTTTAGTATTAAGGTTAAAATGGGAAATAACGAAATGACCTTATCCAATTCGTTTTCGCTTACGCCTGTTCCTACTGGGTTTTCGCCAAAACAGGGAAGTTTTAATACATATATTACCATTTCGGGGACCCAAATGGAGAGCATTTCTTCGGTAATTTTTGGCAACGAATCAACATATGTAAGCGGGCGCAGCAATACCGCAATAACATTTTATGTACCATCGTCTGCAAAGCAGAAAAGAAGTAAGATATATGTTGTGAAGGGAGGCACGCAGATTGAAGTTCCGGGAGGAGAATTTGAAATACTTCCGCTCACTGTAAGTTCGGTAAGCCCGTTGAAGGTTTGGCCAGGAAATTCAGTTACCATTACCGGATCGAATTTTAACAACAGCTCCAGCTATAACATTATACTGATAGGTTCTTCCCGAATTTCGGCGAGTTACGAATCGTCATCATCGATCAGTTTTGGTATTCCTTACAATATGCCAGATGGAGAATATGCTGTACGTATTAGCAATGGAATTGATACTGTTTTAGCGCCCGGCGTTTTAAGAGTGGTAGTTCCTTCAATTACCGCTATTTCGCCATCCAGTGCCTATCCAGGTGATTTAATAACCATTACCGGCCATAATTTCAATGATAATAATTATGTTTATATCGATGGCTATAGTTATTACTCCAGTGAGCACGATTCGGTTTCGTACAAACTAACGGTGCCTGCATTAGCTCCGGGTCGTCATAATATTCAGGTATATGCAAATGGATACTATGCTCAGTCAACAAAAGAATTTATAGTGATCGAACCTACCATTTCATCCATAACGCCAACATCCGGAGCCATCGGAACGTCTTTTGTTATCAACGGAAAAGGTTTTGGTAAAAATACATACGATGTGGGCGTAATGTTCGGTAATGTAAATGCTTCGGTGCTTTCTGTCAGCGATACACAAATTAATGCCAAGGTCCCTGCAAATACAGGATCGGGAACCTGGGTGGTATCGGTAACGGTAAATGGTAATAAGATTTCGGATACCGCACAATTTACGATTCCGTAACCTTTAATATATGAAAGAAGAAGCTGTGTATTGAGTTGAAAATGCTTTTACACAGCTTTTTTTGTTTTCAAATAGCTCATTTTACATATGAATTGGGGCGTTAAGCTCAAAGGTAACAACCAAAAATCTATGTAGTATAGTTGTGCATTGCTTAAAGTTTTATATTTTGGCAGTATTGAAAAATGATCCTTCCCAATAAATGATTTAAATTTTTAACAATGGAACCTACAACAGAAACCAACAGCGGAGCCGACCTTATCCTTGAGTATGCTTATGAAAAAACATCGTGGCAGGCGCTAATTTTTTCGAAGTTCACACGGCAGCAAAAAATATTGTTTTTTCTTCCTATCCCGTTCCTGTATCTTTCCATTTATGGGGTATACGACCTGTTCTATAACAATTCGTGGGTTTTGTTCCTAACTTTCGGGTTCGTTATGCTGTTGGGCATGTGGGCGTTTTTTAAGATCAAGTCGGTACTGGAAAAAAAGGTTATCGAAACCTATTATTCGGCTTCGGGTTGCAAAAACCTGGCTGAATATCATCTGCAAAACATAACGCAATTGCTGGGCGAACAGAATACTCCCGAAAACAGGGCGTTGTGGAAAACTCAATTTAAACCGAAAGCCGGATTAACCCTCTTCTTTACCATTGGCCTTATGTTTGTTTTCATGTTTTCGCAAAACTTGTTCAAACAGCAGCCCGAGAGTTATCTATCGGTATTCTATATTGCGTGGTTTGCGTTTTTTATTGTGTTTATGTCTTTTGCGTTTATAAAGCCGGCATTTATCGGTTTCAAATCGAAAAAAGCAGCAAATAACGAGGCATTTAAATTGATTTACGAATTGGATAAAAAGGCAGGGAAGTAATTTCAAAAACAAAAAATTTTGTGGGTAATCATAACACGCTGCAGCGTATAGGCATGAGAACATTGGACTATTATCTGGTGCATAGGATGCCCATCCGGACCATAATTGTCTTATCCGGAAGCATGCTATGTCAAATCTTTTTCTTATTTCATCTAACAGGCATTGGTTTTAATCAAACAGTTTTTGGGTTCTTTTCAGCAGGTATAAACCGGTAAAATCTTGTGTTAACAGGGGTCGTACCTTCTCAGGGGAAGGATTCTGCGATGTATTATTCCAGTGGTACCGCGCAGTTGTAATGAGCAGCTAAATAGTTTAATTCGATATATTTGCTTCGGTACCCATATTTATGTTGAACCGTATCTTTTGCCAATCTGAGTGGTTGGAACACAAAGGGTGAACGTTTCAGGATAATGAGAAGAACAACCAACAGACATCGCAAATTCAAACTAATAGTTACCAGGCATGGAAATAGCCATACTTATTCCCTGTTACAACGAAGGGTCGTCGATACAGCAAGTCGTAAACGACTTTAAAGTACAACTCCCCGATGCTAAAATATACGTGTACGATAATAATTCCACCGACGATACCATTGCAAAAGCCACCGAAGCAGGTGCAATTATTGGGCGGGAGTTTATTCAGGGTAAGGCCAATGTGGTACGCAGAATGTTTCGCGAAATTGAAGCCGATATTTACATCATGGTCGATGGCGATAATACCTATCCTGCCAGCGAGGTGCACAAACTTCTCGATCCGGTAATGGATGGCGGCTATTTTATGGCTATTGGCGACAGGCATTCCAACGGCACGTATGCCAGCGAAAACAAAAGAGCATTCCACAACCTGGGTAATAACATGGTAAAGTTTCTTATTAATAGGCTCTTTAATTCCCGGTTAAACGATATAATGACGGGTTACAGGGTGTTCAACAGATACTTTGTTAAAAACTACCCCGTATTGTGCCAGGGTTTCGAGCTGGAAACAGAAATGTCTATCTTTGCATTGAATAATAAACTGGCCATTAAGGAAATTCCCATAACCTTTCAGGACCGGGCCGAAGGAAGCTATTCGAAACTAAATACCTTTAGCGATGGCCGGAAAGTAATTCTAACCATTTTTAATTTATTCCGCCACTACAGGCCTTTCTTCTTTTTCTCCATTGTTGCCCTTACTGGTATATTGCTGTCTTTACTGATTGGTTATCCGGTTATAAGCGAGTATATTCAATATAAATACATTTATAAGGTGCCTTCGGCCATACTGGCATCGGGGCTTATGGTTATGTCAATTATTGTATTCTCCATTGGCTTGATACTCGACACCATTTCAATTCTCGATAAGAAGAACTTTCAGATTGAGATGAACAAGGCCTATTCTTCGCATTATAAAAAATGAACTGATAAATCCGAAACCTCAACATGCCATGAATCCTAAAAAACTGCTTATTCAACTGAACGAACAAATAGACCGAAGGACAGGTAACTATTCCGATAAAAAGAAGCTTACAACAGCTATTGCCATAATTACCCTGTTCAGCATTATTGCCGGCGGCATATCGGCGCTGCTTATGTACAACAGCATGTACGACCAGGATGGGTTTGCTGCATTGGGGCGGCAATTTGCACAATACAACAACTTTGGCGGAAACGTGGAAAGGGGACCGATATATCCTTTCTTTATAGGCATTTTCACCAAGTTATTTGGCTTTAGCAATGTTTTATTTGTTTTTCTTCATTCGTTGTTGGTGGCGTTGTTAGGTATTTTGTCATTCTTCATATCGAAAAACATTTACAAATCGTGGAAAGTAGCAACTCTCACGGGGATGCTGGTTGCTATACATCCCATGATTCTTCTTTATATTCCCAAATTTCTGATTGAAGTATTGTATGCACCGCTTGTACTAATAATGATTTGGCGTGCTTACAAGGCGTTGACTCTGCCTAACTTTAAAAACCTGGCTTTATTTGGCTTCTTTACTGGTGTAGCATCGTTATGCAAGGCAGTAACGTTTGTTTTTCCTTTGTTTTTTGCAGGTTCGGTATTGATTCTGTATTTCATTAAAATTGAAGTTTTCCGCACCGTTAAGCCTGTTACGCTACTTAAGTTGTTTGTTATTCCGTTTTTCTTCACCTTACTTACCATCTCGCCATGGACTATTCGGAATTACAAGGTTACCAAAACGTTTATACTGGTTTCGCGGGGTGCCGGATATCAATACCTGCGAGGTAAATATATTGCCGACGAAAATGCGTTTTTACTGGTAAAAACCAATGAGCAAATCTGGAGGAAATTCGACGTCGGTTTTAACGAAATAAAGCGTAAATGTAATATAGATACCACCGAATATGTAGATAGTGATATCGTAAGTCAGCCTTTAGTCATGCACGATACGTTGGATTTTATCATGAAAAACCATATTAAAACCCAGCCATTATCATTTGTCGTCCGCACATTAAAGCAAATTCCTACCTTCTGGATTCGTGGCGAAAACATTAAAAAGTCCCTAGGCTTTATTGCTTTATCGTTTTCAACCATTTTCCTATTTATTGTTGGCTTTGTAAAGTTGAACCGTCGCGATCCGTTCAGTTATATTGTGCTGATTACGGTATTGTACTTTAACTTAATGTATGCAGCCATACTCGCCATTGCACGCTATAGTATGCCGGTGTATGCGCCATTGATGATTATCGGAACCTGGGGGCTGTATTTCATTTATCAAAAGTATGTGAGAAAAGAACCTGTCGCCTAATAATGTATAAATAACTTGTAAAATGAACCAGTTTTTAATAGCCTTAACCATCGGCCTCGTTGCCGGATTAATCGATGTAGCACCCATGATTGCAATGAAGCTTGAGAAGGAAGCGAGTATCTCTGCCTTTGTTCACTACTTTGTACTTGGGTTGATTATCCCTTTTGTTAGCTGGGAAATGGCTCCATGGCTTAAAGGGATAATTATTGCGCTGTTATCGTCGTTACCCATTATGATTATTGTTTACCCCAAAGACAAGAAAGCGGTAATCCCAATGATCATATTTTCTTTGGTACTTGGCGCAGGAATAGGGATTGCCGGAGCAAGTTTATTGGTTAAATAATACACCCGATATTATTGATCGATTTGAAGACGAAGAATTAAAATTGCAGACTATACAAAGCGATGAATCCACACTCTCAGATAGCATTGAAAGAAGTTAAACAGGCATTTAAAATTATTTGGTGGATATTCTCGATTGCGGGTTTAATAATTGTATTTGTTTCTGTATTTCTGAAACATGATTTAGTCCTTAGTATTTCCCCAACGTGTATGTCGATGAAATATTTTAACAAGGAGTGTATTTTATGTGGAATGACAAGAGCATTTTTAGAAATTGGAGACTTGAGATTAGCATTAGCTTATCAATTAAATAGAGGAAGTATAATTTTGTTTCTCCTGTTTTGTGTCAATTCAATTGTGTTTATTACATTTGGTTTCATTAATTCAATTCGTTATACCAAAAAATTGTAATTATAAATTCAAACTACAATAAATTATATGAAAACAGCAAGTTTAGTATTGGGTATTTTGGCTATAGTAGGAATGATAATTGGCTTTATCCCGTGTTTTGGTTCTCTCAATTGGTTGAACATCCCTTTTTCAGTTATTGGGCTGGTTATTGGTATTGTGGCTTTGGCTCAATCAAAGGGTGATGAGCCCAAAGGTAATGCCATTGCAGGCACCGTTCTTTGTGGAGCTGCTATCTTATTTGGATTAATAAGGTTGATGTTAGGTGGTGGAGTTATATAGCTTTAAACTTTAGTTGTCAAATATACATTTAAGCCACCTTCGGCTTAGGTTCCAACCTCAGCGGAATATATTTATGCAGGCTCCGGCCTGTATAAATGATGAATATAATTATAATGGTTAAGATTAAGCTATTCGATTTTAAAAAAGAAAGACTATACGGACTGGATCATTTGCGGGCATTAGCAATACTTCTCGTAATGGTATTTCATTACCGGCAAGGTTTTCCCGCATGGTTCGCACCCATTGGGAATATTGGATGGACAGGGGTAGATCTTTTCTTTGTGTTAAGCGGATACCTTATTGGTTACCAGTTGCTGAAAGAAATGAAAAATATGAACGGTATTTCTTTCCGGCGTTTTTATTTGAAACGTTTTTTCAGGATAATTCCGGTGTATATCGTAATGCTTGTGCTTTATTCTGTGCTTCAGGA
>DATALJ010000022.1:0-5656 GCA_036261135.1 Bacteroidales bacterium | reverse complement strand
CTGCACTTTCCTCATAAATTTTTAACTCTTCCTCGGTAAGTGCCATTTTGTTTTGTGCATATACCCACTCGAACCAGGCACATTTTACCTGGGCAGTAAGGTCATTGATGGATATTTCGTATTGTGTTTTAGCCTGGTTTAAGCTCTCTTTGTTTACTTTTCCTTTGTAATAGTGGGCTAGAGGCGATCCAAAATTTTGGTTCACTTCATAATAGGTATCTTTCATTGAACCATTGAGCTGTCCGGAATAGAATGTAAACTCGGTAGGGTGGAACTCCAGGGCCGAATTCTTGCCGGCTTCAATACGCTCTACATTTAGGTGTGCATTCTTTGCATGAGGGTTATTAGTAATTGTAAGATTTATAGCCTCGCTGAGCGATATATATTTTTGTTCGGGAGTTTGCGCCTGGCTAAGACCAAACCAAAGACTGAGTAGCCCTGCTAAAAGCTGAATTTTTGAATTACCTGCTGACAAATAGCCCATCTTCAATGTGTTTGAATGATAGACCAAATGTACTAAAAAGAATTTTCAGGTTCAACATACGGCCTGAAATCTCTGGGATCTGATTTATAATTGATGGGGAAGATTTTTTGAAATGAGATTTGCATGATTATTTATTCTTAGTTTTTTGTATCTTACGTTTGGTAATTATCAATTCACCTTAAGATGAATCTTACCGAAGAGCAATTACGTTTTCTTCTTGATCATAGCTTGGATGCCATTTTATTGACTATACCGGATGGTCGCATTTTGGCTGCAAATCCTGCTGCGTGTTCGATGTTTGGCCGAACCGAAGAGGACATAATTAAAGTAGGCAGAGAAGGATTGATAGACACAACCGACCCGTGGCTTCCTATCATATTGGAAGAGCGTGCGAGAAACGGGAAAGCAAAGGGAGAATTGAATTTTAAGCGTAAGGATGGTTCTATATTTCCATGCGAGATGTCTTCTTCCCTGTTTGCTGATAGTTCCGGTAATATTTTGTCAAGTATCATCATTCGGGATATTTCACATTATAAAGCCATTCAGGCAGCATTGGAGGATGCGAAAAATAAAAGTGAGGAAAGCGAGAGAGCTAAGGCCGATTTACTTCTTAAATTGAACGAAGCCCAGTATACCGCTAAAATAGGAAGTTGGGAATGGAATTTTCTTAACCGGTCGGTCTGGTGGTCCGACGAACTATTCCATATTTTCGAATTGCCTCTATCTGATTTTATCCCTAAAGAAGAGCATGTTTTCAAATACATCCATCCGGATGATCTATTGCTTGTTCGAACAGAGATTGATAGAACAGTTGAGGAGAAAAAAGAACTCAATATTGATTTTAGGACGATTACAGAACTCGGGAATTTAAGATACTGCACTTCCAGGGCGAGGGTGGAATATGACAGCAACAACGTTCCGGTAAGGATTTACGGAACCATGATGGATATATCGGACCGGAAGAAAACGGAAGAAAACCTGATGGCCAGCGAAGAACGTTTCCGCTCGCTCTTTGAGCACAATTTATCTGTTATGCTTCTTGTTGATCCAGCAACCGGAGATATTATAGATGCAAACCATGCAGCAGAAAATTTTTATGGATGGACGCGTGAGCAGATGATCATGATGCGCACTCAGGATATCAATACACTAGGTGAAGGTGTAATGGACTTTTTGGAACAAGCTAGAACTCATACAGGGATGCACTTTGAATTCAGTCATCGCAGGGCTGATGGATCTATCCGAGAAGTTGAGATCTTTTCTAACAGAATTGACTTATTGGGGAAAGAGCACATCCATTCAATTATTCATGATATTACAGACAGGAAGGAAGCTGAACGAAAATTAGAATTACTGAACAGGGCCGTCGAACAAAGTCCGGTAAGTGTAATGATTACGGATAAGGGGGGAAACCTTGTGTATGTAAATCCTATGTTTACTGAAATAACCGGGTATCAATTGGAGGAAGTAATCGGTAAAAACCCCAGGATATTGCAGAGCCGTGCTTATCCCGAAGACTTTTTTAAGGATTTGTGGGATTCTATACTTGCTGGTAAGGTATGGCGTGGCGAATTTCTGAATAAAAAGAAAAGTGGCGAATTATACTGGGAGAAATCTATTATTACTTCCATTGTGAATAGTATGGGAGAAATCTCCTATTTCATTGCTGTTCAGGAAGACATTACGGTGATGAAAAAGCTTGGTTTGGAACTTATTCAGGCAAAGGAAAAGGCCGAAGAAAGCGATGCCTTAAAAACTGCTTTTTTACATAACATGTCGCATGAAATTCGCACGCCGATCAATGCGATTGTTGGTTTTTCGGAGTTCCTTTCCGATGAGCAACTGGACAATGAAAAGCGGGCTAAGTTTGTAAGTATTATTATTGAAAGCAGCAACCAACTGCTCAATATAATAAATGACGTAATGAGCATGGCCTCTATAGAAGCAGGCCAGGAGCAGGTTATTGAAAAGGATATCAGTATAAATACCATTTTGGTGCATATGCGTCAGCAATACCAGCATAAGGCGCAGCATAAATCGTTGGAATTCAGATTTTTTTCTCCCTTAAATGAGGCTCAGGCCACTATACGGGTAGATGATAATAAATTAACCCAGGTTTTGTCGTGTTTAATTAATAATGCTATAAAATTTACCCAGGCTGGTTTTGTATCTGTTGGTTATACATTAAAAGGCAACTTTATTGAATTTTATGTGAAGGATTCGGGAATAGGGATATCGCCCGATTTGCACGATAAGATATTTCATCGTTTCAGGCAGGCCGATAACTCTCATACGCGTAAATACGGAGGATCAGGGCTTGGGCTCGCTATTGCCGATGCGTATGTTAAACTATTAGGAGGAAGAATATGGCTGGATTCAGTTCCGGGTCAAGGTTCTGAATTTTATTTCACTATACCTTACAAGAAAACCATTGAGGAAAATAGCAATGCACACGACCATTCTTTAGCTTTTCCCGCAAACCGCAAAAGTGTGCTTATTGCCGAAGATGAAGAGTTTAACTTTTTATTGCTTGAAGAAGTCTTGCTTTCTCTCAATGTTGAGCTCACATGGGCGGAAGATGGCCAAATAGCAGTTGATCTTTGCAATTCAGGTAAGAAGTTCGATCTCATACTTATGGATTTAAAAATGCCGCGCCTGAACGGAGTCGAAGCCATTGTGCAGATAAGGCAGGTTTACCCGGATGTTCCCATTATCGTTCAAACTGCCTACGATGCTTCTTTTGAAAGACAGAAAGCTTTTGAATGCGGATGTGACGATTTCATTACCAAGCCGTTTAGTAAGATAGAATTATTGGATAAAGTACAACGTTTTCTGAAAGATTAGGTGCTGCCTGCATTTTATTGTTAAATGCGTTTTTTCAGTTGACACAAATCAACCGCTTAAAAATAACGCGTCATCGTTTTCTTATTCACGAATCAATTTATACTCGATTGTATATCAAGATTATATCACTAACCGGGAAGTTAGATAACCGTAAACTATACCAAAAAAGAAACGGTTATGAAAACTTTATCGATGATGTTGGTGATTTTAGTTGGAGCAACTACCCAATCAATTTTTGCACAGTACAAGTCGTACGATGTAACATCTTACGGTATCGAAGTATCTCAATTCGTTTCAGGCAGTGGCTTTGCTTCCAGTTCTGAAGCTCATTTTACTATTCAGCCTTCGGCTAAGGCAAGAGTGGGGATGGGAATATTTATTGATAACCAAACAGCTAAGTTTTCGGGCATTACCATTACCCACCAACGCATGCTTTTTACGGGGGGCAGAAGAGTACATACTTTACAACCTTATGTGTTTTACAATTTTATCTATCGTAAAACCCATATTCCCGAGTTAAAAGCTGCATCGGAAACAAACATCAACATCGATATGGTTACTTATACTTCGCTTGAGCATCATTTGGGAGTAGGTTTAAATTTAAGGATAAACCATTTGGTTAGTTTAAAGACCGATGTTGGTTATGGTATTTATTTAGGTTCAATTAAGCGGCCTTCGGACCCCAATCCCATTACCCGCGAAATTAAGGGTACCAATGGCTCAGCTTTATTAATAAAGGCTGGATTAGCCCTAAATATCTGGTAAATTGCAATTTAAGTAAACGGTTAGGTTGCATATTCTAATTCATACTGTTTTAGTTAATGTATACATCATCAATTTGTTAAATAACTAAAAAAGATCTTCGTTGATTTACGTCAATAAACGGATAGAATTAGGTCAAAAAATTTCGGATTATAATCAACTCATGTTCGGCTATACATCATGGCTTCAGACCTAACTGCGATGTCAGATAATCGTAAACTATCACAAAAAAGGAAAGGTTATGAAAACATTAATTCTATTGATTGTAATAGTTGCAGCAACCATACAATTAGTTTCGGCACAGGAAGAAATTAAAACACAATATAGTTTCGGATTATCACAATTTAATTCTGGCAGCGGTTTCCAGGGTGGTTACGAAATGCAGATTCAAATACAACCCAATGCCAAGGCAAAGGTTGGTTTTGGGTTATTTATGGATCGCGAATCAGGAAAATTATCGGGCATTACCGTTACCCATCAGCGTATGTTGATGTCGGGAAGGGTTCATGCTCCCAAGCTTCAACCTTATATATTTTATAATTTCATTTACAGGAAAACCAATATTCCCGAGTTACAAGTAAGCGAAATGGCAGCAACTCCGGATGTTGTTACCTACACTTCTATGGAACACCATTTAGGATTTGGCCTTCAGGCAAGGGTTACCAAACTTGTATCGCTTCATGGGGGGTTGGCTTACGGTATATATTTAGGATCGATAAAAAGGCCATCGGCTCCCAACCCTATTACTCAGGAAATTACCGGAACCAATGGCGGAGCAATTCTGGCTAAGTTTGGTGTAGCCATTAGTATCTAAAGCAGAGAAATAGCGGTTTATAATAAAGGAGGTGTCTATTTGAAGGGAATTGCAAATTCCAACGAAAGAAAAAGGCCCGCAGGTTTAATTTGCGGGCCTTTTCGTTTTAGGTTTAATGCTCAGAAATATGTTTTTATTCGTTCCAGGAGAATCGATGTTTTTATAGGTTTTGGCAAAAACTCACTGGCGCCGAGCGATTTCGTGAGTTTAATGTTTTCAGGTGTATCATACGCTGAAACAACAATTATAGGCACGTCTTGTATCTTTAATTCTTTTGTCATTTTCAAAAAATCGTATCCCGAAATCTCCGGCATTTGCAAATCGAGCAATATTAAATCGGGCTTTCGATTTTTTATTTGCTCAATGGCTCTGGGAACGGATTCTGCCAAAAGTGTCTGAAATCCTTCATTCCCAAGCAGGAATTCCAATAGTTGTAACGAAGTTCCCGAGTCGTCAATAATTAATATACAGCCTTTACTATCCATAGCTATTCATTTCCAATAAAGTTAACAATTTTACGGTGAAAAAGTAGAAAAAATATTCAAATTACTGACTTCGATAATCAAAATTTTACTATTTATTTTTATAACTTTATTGACGCAGAAAAAGACTTGTATTATGGAGTGTTTCTTACCTACATTTAATAGACTTACCGATGACCAGATCAGGCGCATTAATGAAGCCAGTTACCTGGTTAATCATAAGAAGGGTGAAGACATCTTCAGACAGAACAAGCCGATATCCTATGTGAA
>DATALJ010000021.1:0-2011 GCA_036261135.1 Bacteroidales bacterium | reverse complement strand
TGTATGCCGAATTTTTATCATGATTATGCAATTCCCAATCCGAGGCATTTACATGAATTTCTACGTTTCCAGCCCATAGCGTATCACCAATCTTAATTCGCGCATCGGTAAAATCGGGACCAGCATTGGTATTTGAATGTCCACAATGAAGGATTTCAATGTTTTCGGAACCCCATGTAAAAGGGACCTGCGGAAACATCTTGTATTTCCACAGAAAAGATAAGAAGATCTCGTTCATTTCGCTATGGTTTACCATTAACTAAGTAGCATTGGTTCTGTAATTAAATGATAAACCTAAGAAAAAAAATAAAGAGATACAAGACCTTTCACCAAAGCCCTATATCTCTTGACCTGTATAATCTATTATAATTAAATAACCTTATGAATAAGAAGCAATTCCTCCATTTCTTCCTGCATTTCCTGCGCTTTTTCACGTGCAACCTTGGCAAAGTCGTTGGTGCAGTCTGCATAAATAATAGCACGCGAAGAGTTCACAATCAATCCGCACTTACTATTGAAGCCATACTTAGCCACATCCTTGAGGCTACCACCCTGAGCTCCTACCCCGGGAACCAGCAGGAAATGATCAGGCACAATGGTTCTGATCTTGGCCAGCATTTCGGCTTTGGTGGCTCCTACTACATACATTATATTATTGGTAGTTCCCCATATAGAAGAGGTTTGCAGCACCTGCTCATAGAGCACTTTATCGGCCGACTTACCCTTTGTATATTGGAAATCCTCAGCCCCCTGATTAGAGGTTAATGCAAGTATAATCACCCACTTGTTTTTATATTCGAGAAACGGCATTACCGAGTCACTGCCCATATATGGAGAAACTGTAATTGCATCGAAGTCCATCTTTTCAAAAAATGCCTTGGCATACATTCCCGAAGTATTACCTATATCGCCTCTTTTGGCATCTGCAATGATGAATATTTCAGGATACTTCTCACGTATATAGTTTACCGTCATTTCAAGACTAATCCAACCGGCTGCTCCGTGCATTTCGTAAAAAGCAAGGTTCGGTTTGTACGCAATAGTGAAATCGGCCGTAGCATCAACAATTTGCTTGTTGAACTCGAAAATTGGGTATTCAAAGTCTAAAAGCATCCGCGGAATTTTGTTGAGATCAGTATCGAGCCCAACGCACAGGAAGCTTTTCTTTTCCTTTATCTGGTGGTATAATTGATTGGCAGTCATAATCCTCTTATGAATTAAACAAGGTTACTCTCCCGCAAACGTTCCGAATTTTCGGCCATCTGCAGCTTGTCAATAAACTCCTGGATGTCGCCATCCATTATAGCACTAAGGTTATATTCGGTATGGTTTATACGATGGTCGGTAACCCTGCCTTGCGGATAGTTATATGTCCGAATCTTAGCAGAGCGGTCGCCTGTAGAAACCATGGTTTTGCGCTTTGAGGAAATCTCATCAAGATATTTCTGGTACTCCAGATTATAAAGTCGTGTACGAAGCTCAGCAAGCGCCTTTTCGTAGTTTTTAATCTGCGACTTTTCGTCCTGACATTGAACCACGATACCTGATGGGGCATGTGTTAACCGGATAGCCGAATAAGTAGTATTTACAGACTGCCCGCCCGGACCAGAAGAACAAAAGGTATCCTTACGAACGTCGTTTATATTAAGTTCCACATCAAACTCGTCGGCTTCGGGTAGGACAGCTACTGTTGCTGCCGAAGTATGGATACGTCCCTGGGTTTCAGTTTTTGGTACCCGCTGAACACGGTGAACACCAGATTCATATTTAAGCGAGCCGTACACTTTGTTGCCGGAAACTTTCATAATGATTTCCTTGTATCCACCAACGGTACCTTCGGATATGTTTGTTACTTCAACCTTCCAGCCTTTATTTTCGCAGTACTTGGTATACATACGATAGAGATCGCCTGCAAAAATACTAGCTTCATCTCCTCCGGTACCCGCACGGATCTCCATAATAGCATTTTTGTCATCTTCGGGATCGGATGGCAGCAATAAAAATTTAATGT
>DATALJ010000005.1:0-4514 GCA_036261135.1 Bacteroidales bacterium | reverse complement strand
GGTATGTACTTCGAACAATGGTCTTTTTTGCATTGAGCAGGGCCGTGTTAAACACTATCCTAAGCCCGAAGACTGCTTCTACCTATATGAGGCACCGGATGGCCTTCTCTACTTATGCACAAACCAAGGGGTTGGCAAATTTGACCCCCAAACCGGCGAGTTCGAGGCGGCAAAACTTCCCAAGGAACATAAACTCACTTTAACCTATCAGCTTACAAATTACCGGCAAGACACACTGCTGGGCTATGCCGACGAAGGCTTGTTCGTTTATAAGCGCAGCACTAATACCATTTCGTTCCCTGAAAAGGGGAGCCCTCTCCTGAAGTACCGAAGCCACCATTACCATTGCCTGTTTACCGACAGCCGCGGATTAGTTTGGATTGGAACCATGGATGGGCTGAATGTTTTTAACCCGACGTTGAACACTACAAAAAGCTTTTCCGAAGAAGGCGGACTGGTAAATAACAGTATCCGCTCCATCTCCGAAGACAACACAGGAAAAATCTGGGTTTCAACTTCCAATGGCATTTCCAGGATTGTTGTTTCGGCAAGTGGCAAGAGTTACAACTATTCTTTCTCCAACTATAACCAGTTCGATGGCGTTATTGAGAATGAATTTATGCCCCGTTCGGTTTTCCGAACGTCCGACAACCGCATGCTCTGGGGTGGACTCGATGGCTTTAATGAAATTAGCCTGAGCCGCATCGATTCTGCTATGCACCATCCTTTAATGCCTTTATTTACCAGGCTCTGGGTGTCGGGTACAGAAATAAAACTGAACGAAGATTATGCGGGGAATGTAATTCTCAAACAGTCGATATCCGCAACAGGCAAGATCAAACTCAAACATTTTCAGAATTTCTTTGGGATAGAATTCTCGGCAATGAACTACATTAATCCCACACAAACCTACTACCGTTACAAACTTGAGGGCTCAGACGAACAATGGCAGGAAATTAAAACTGCCGATGGTATTGGAAAAGTTAATTACACTAATCTTTCGCCCGGAACATACCGGTTAAACGTATATGCCTCAGACAACGAACGTAAATGGGGCAATAATTATGCGCAATTGACTATAGTTATAGCTCCGCCATTCTGGAAAACACTGTGGGCATACCTGTTGTATGCTGTAATTCTTTTAGGATCGGCATACGTAGGGTTATCTTATTACTTCAGGCATAAGAAGCAGCAAATGCAAAAGCAGCAAAAGGAAGAACTGGACCAAATGAAGTTCTCGTTCTTTACCAACATCAGCCATGAACTGCGCACTCCGCTAACACTCATTCTTACCCCGCTCGATTCGATCCTCAAAAAAACTGACGACAGCCATTTAAAAACGCAACTTACCGGTATTTATCGCAACGCCGCAGAATTACTTAAAATGGTAAACCAGTTGCTCGACTTCCGTAAGCTCGAGATTAAAGGAGAAACGCTGCAACTAAGCTATTGCAGCATCAACGAGTTTCTCGAAAGCATTGCTTACGCCTTCAACGACCTGAAAAACGAGAAGAAGATTACTTTCAACTTCGAGAGCAGCGCACCAAACCTTTATGCGTATGTTGACAGGGATAAATTGCATAAGATTGTGAACAACCTGTTGTCCAATGCTTTCAAGTTTACTCCCGAAGAAGGGAAGATTACGCTGAAACTCACGAAAGAAGCAGATACTCCTGAATTCCGAATAATAGTATGCGATACCGGATGTGGAATTCCGGAAGTGGACCTGCCGCATATATTCGACCGCTTTTACCAGGCAAAAAACCAGAAAAACCCAAACACAGGAAGCGGAATTGGCCTTCATCTTGTAAAAGAATACGTGGTTTTGCATAATGGTACGATTGATACAGAAAGCCAGGCTAACCAGGGAAGTACGTTCACTGTTTGCATTCCCGCTAACCTTCAGCCCGAAGAGCTTACAACTACATTAACTGAAACAGGCGAAGAAAAGCAAACCCTTAAGTTGCTTTTGGTAGAAGACAACCAGGAATTCAGAGCTTTTCTGCAAAGCGAGCTTTCGGACAAATACCATGTTATTGTTGCTACAAACGGGAAAGAAGGATTGGAGAAGATTCACACTGAACTTCCCGATTTAGTAATTAGCGATGTAATGATGCCCGAAATGTCGGGCACAGAGCTTTGTCGCATCCTCAAGAAGGATGTAAGCATATCGCACATCCCTGTAATACTTCTTACTGCAAAAGCCTCGGACCAGGCCCAGATTGAAGGGTTCGAAGCCGGCGCCGATGCTTACATTTCGAAGCCTTTCAATATGGACATCCTGTTACTTCGTATCAATCACCTCATTGAGCAGCGGCAGCAACGAAAGGATATATTCAAAAACAACATTGATATTAGCCCGGAAGCCATTACCTCAACCAATGTGGACGAGGAACTCATTAAGAAAGCCCTGAAACTGATTGAGAAGAACATGGATAACTCCCTGTATTCGGTCGATCAGCTCAGCAAGGATATGTTCATGGACCGCTCCAACCTGTACCGCAAGCTCCTGGCTATTGTAGGACAAACACCCACCGAGTTTATACGTGCCGTACGACTGAAAAGAGCAGCCCAACTGCTCGAAAGCGGCCTTACTGTTGCAGAAGTAGCCGATAAGGTAGGTTTCCGTGGAACGACCAGTTATTTTGCAAAATGTTTCCAGGAAGAATTTGGCATGAAACCATCGAAGTATAAGGCATTGAAGAAAGGATGAGGGTATTAAGTTAGAATTTGACTGGCTGGCGCGCGTTTGTTGTAGAGTAATCCCGAAGGGATGTCATTATTATAGCAAGGAATAAATAAAGAAAACCAAAACACAGAATGGGTGACATAGTGGAGCGCAGGCTCAATAATAATGTCACCCATTCTGGGTTTTAAATTCTATAATGATCTTATTTTCTATAATAATGTCAGCCCTTCGGGCTTAAGGCATAAGACCATTATACCTAAGGCTAGCGCGCATTTGTAAGCCTTAGATAATTTGTCATTCCAGCGAAGGCCGGAATCCGTTTACTACGAAGCCCCATACGAATAGCCCTTAGCATAGGGATTACTTTCAGTGAGGGCTTCGCAGTTCCGGCTTTCGCCGGAATGCAAATTATCTTATAAATTCTAAACCTCTTCACTTTTCAACATAAGTTTCATCTTCTGCAACACCATTGTCATTATCTTTATAGAATACGCCCTACTTTTGCGTACTACTTATTTCAACTAATTCAGAAATTCATGAAGAAAACTTATCTGCTACTCATGCTGTTGGCAACCACTTTGGTGAATGGTTTATCGCAAACCTGGCAAAAAACCGACATTGGATTGAAAACTACCGTAAACAATACGGTAATCGAACTTCAAGTCTACAGCCCCTCAATTATCCGGGTTTTAAAAGCACCGCAAGGTCATGCCTTCACAAAAGAAAGCTTATCGGTAATTAAAAAACCGCAAAAGACCACCTTTAGCATCAACCAGCAAGGCGATGCAGTTACCCTGGGAACCAACAAAATAAAAGTTGACATCAACACAAAAAGCGGTAACATTTCTTTCAAAACAACCGCAAACGCAATATTGCTGAGGGAAAAGGCTGAAGCAACATTTACCCCTTTCAACGATGCGGGTAGCAAAACCTTTACCGTGGAACAGCCGTTTTTACTGGATAACGACGAAGCCATATATGGCCTTGGCCAGCAACAACAGGGCAAAATGTCGCAACGTAACGTGAAACTCAACATGATACAGGGAAATACCGACGACTATATCCCCTTCTTTGTATCATCAAAGGGTTACGGATTGTTCTGGGACAACTACTCTCCAACGGTTTTTGAAGATAATCAAAGCGGCACTTCCTTTAAGTCGGACGTAGGCGAATGTGTCGATTACTATTTCATGAACGGTAGTAATGCCGACGGTGTTATTGCCTGCATGCGCGACCTGACCGGTCAGGCTCCTATGTTCCCCTTATGGACGTACGGTTTCTGGCAAAGTAAAGAACGCTACAAAAGCCAGGATGAGTTAGTATCTGTAGTTAAAAAGTACCGCGATTTGGGCGTTCCGCTCGATGGCATTATCCAAGACTGGCAGTACTGGGGCAACAACTATCTTTGGAATGCCATGGAGTTCCTTAATGCCGAATTTTATGATCCACAAAAGATGGTAAACGATGTGCACACCCTGAATGCGCATATGATTATTTCGATATGGAACTCGTTTGGCCCAATGACAAAGCCATACCGTGAACTGGATCAAATAGGTGCACTCATGAACTTCTATACCTGGCCACAGTCGGGCTCCGAAAAATGGCCACCACGTAAGGATTACCCTTCGGGAGTAAGGGTTTACGACCCATATAACCCTGCTGCACGCGACATTTACTGGAAATACCTGAACGAAGGCATATTTAAACTGGGTATGGATGGCTGGTGGCTGGATTCATCAGAGCCTGATCACCATGATTTCAAACCGGAAGATTTGGATAACAAAACCTACATGGGTTCGTTCCGTAAAGTGCGAAATGCCTTTCC
>DATALJ010000309.1:0-14115 GCA_036261135.1 Bacteroidales bacterium | reverse complement strand
GTGGTGTCCCTGCCTTTATTTTTTATGAGTTTGGAGCGGGGAGTTGAGCGGGGGGTGAGTTTAACCCTGCCGGAGTCTGGAACCCTGTCAGGGTTGTTGTCAATCACTTTAAACTTGTTTTCGAGGTTTTTCAGGAACAGATCCTCAAAATCTTCTTCGCCAGGGGCAAGGTAGCGGGCGTTTTTGCTTCCTTCCTGTTTTTTAGAGAGCACAATGGGCGACAGCGTTCTAAAAATCATGGTATCGTTCCATTGGGGTTCAGGTAATTTTTCGATGCTGTGTATTTTGAATTGCGTTTGGCTGATATGGTCGCCCAGCATGAAATGCTGATTGTTGAACAGGCCCAATATGAAAGGTTCCGCAGCTTCAGGTGTATAGAAGGATACATGTGTTACAGCGTGGTTCGATTGTATTTCGAGCCGGTCGTGTTTTATGGCATACTTTTCGGGGACAATGGGCGAAAAGGTAAATAACTTGAACTGTTTATTCCCGTCAAGGTATCCTGAGTTGTGCAGCCAAGCCGAAAATTCTGGATTTCCATTGTGGATGGTTTTGTAGATCCATGCCGATTGCTCATACTGGTAATTAATGGGAATTTGCCGATCTTTTCCGGTGAGTTCGAGCGTGAGTTTAAATTTCATTGCGCATGAATTGAGTGAATTGCTGATAATTAAATAATTAAACCTGAACGAAATTAACGGATTTCGTTTGAATGAAAAAATAAACTTATTAACAAATGATTAAAAAAGATGAATTACTTTAATATGGGCATAGGCTGAACGGTGCAACCCTCGCTGAAAGCAATCCATCGACTAGGAAGCGTATAGTTGCCTAAACACAAACTTTGTAGCTTAGGGATTCCGGCCTTCGCCGGAATGACAATGGTGCTTGGACTCCGAGGCTATAGATTCGATAGTCCTGCCAGGGTTTCAAACCTTGGCAGGATTATTAATGGAAGTGAGCAGTTTTTAATCACCCAGGCATGTTCCTACACGGCGGGCGCTCAGTATCCATTCGTGGTCGAGAGGCAGGGTTTTTAGTTTTCCTGCAACCTGATCCAGTGGAAGGGCTTCAACGCCTTCGCCTTTGGAGGCTACCAGGATTCCATATTTCTCCTGATTAATAAATTCAACACATGCAGTACCCAGTTTGGTAGCAAGTAAACGGTCGGTAGACGAAGGGGTCCCTCCGCGTTGCAAATGCCCAAGGATGGTAACCCGCGATTCGATGCCGGTAAGTTCTTCAAGTTTTTGCGCTAGCTTTAGCGTGTGGCTCGACCGCATGCCCTGAATTTCCGATATAACTTTCTTTACCTGTTTTTTCTCGTCTTTGTTTTCGGCTGCTTTCAGGCTGGCTTCCAATTCGTCCATTTGTTTTTTCTGGCTCTTGGATAAGGCCCCTTCGGCTACAGCCACAATACTGAACGATTTACCGCTGCGGCTTCTGTTTTTTATCGATTCGGCTACGTTTTTGGTATCGTAAGGTATTTCAGGGATGAGGATAACATCGGCGCCGCCTGATAATCCGGCACCCAAAGCCAGCCAACCAGCACGGTGGCCCATAATTTCAACCACAATAACGCGATGATGGCTCTGTGCTGTAGAGTGCAGACGGTCAATAGCCTCAGTAGCTATTTCCAGGGCCGTATCGAAACCAAACGTAACGTCGGTACCCCATACATCATTGTCGATTGTTTTGGGCAGGGTGATTACGTTGAGTCCATGCTGCATTAACCGGTAGGCATTTTTCTGGGTTCCGCCACCACCGATACACACCAGGCAATCGAGGTGATTCTTGTGGTAGTTTTCGATAATCACCTGGGTCATGTCCATTTCCTTACCACCAACCATCATTTTGTGCGGTTTGTCGCGGCTGGTGCCCAGTATGGTTCCACCAAGAGTGAGAATGCCCGAAAGCATCTTGCCATCGAGGTTTACGGTACGGTTTTCCATTAAACCCCTGAAACCATCTCTAAAGCCTATTACTTGCATTCCGTAGCAACCAAGCGCTGCTTTTCCCAACCCGCGAATTGCAGCATTCAATCCCGGATTATCTCCTCCCGATGTAAGTACGCCTACGTATTTTGTCATTGTTGTTTTTTGTTTAAAGATAAGAAAATATTGTTTAAGTCGCTATTACGGAGTCATTCTCAATTGTCCATTGTCAATTGTCCATTCTCAATTGTTATTATACAATCCGTACCTCCATTTCCAGTTCGATGTTGAACTGATGCATAACCGATTCCTGGATTTTTTTTGCAAAGTCAACAATTTCGGTTCCTGTAGCTCCGCCATAATTTACAATCACCAGCGGTTGATTGGGATGGGTTCCGGTATTACCTTCCCGTTTGCCCTTCCATCCTGCAGTTTGAATAAGCCATGCAGCCGGAATTTTAACAAACTCTTCGGAAACCGGGTACATGGGTACTTCGGGATATTGGTTTCGGATTGTTTTAAAATGGTCGATAGCAATAACGGGGTTTTTAAAGAAACTTCCTGCGTTACCCATCTCCTCAGGGTCGGGTAGCTTCCTGTTCCTGATGTTAATGATGGATTGACGAACCGTTGCAACGTCTACCTTGTCGTAATGCTTCAATTCCTCAAGAACATCCTTATAAGCTATGTTTATACTTGGGTTTATGTCTAAGCGGAAGGTGACGGATAACACCAGGTAGCGGTTTGCTGCTTCGTTTTTGAATATACTGTCCCTGTATCCGAACTTGCACGAAGCATTCGCGAAAATCTTTATTTCTCCTGTTGCTATATCAATAACTTCAACGCTATCTATGGTATCTTTTACTTCTACACCATAGGCTCCGATATTTTGAACCGGACAAGCTCCTACATTCCCTGGGATGAGAGAAAGATTCTCCAGTCCGCCCCAGTTTCTGCCCACACAATAAGCCACAAACTGATCCCAGTTTTCGCCTGCATATGCTTTTATCCATACGTTGGATTCGTTCATCTTAATAATTTCGCGGCCTTTGATACTGGGATAATAAACAATTCCATTAAAATCGCCTGTAAACAACAGGTTACTTCCTCCACCCATAATAAGCTTGGGTAGTTCGTGATCCCTGAATATGGATAATACGCTCCTGATGTCCTCCGGCGTTGTAGCTTCTGCAAAATAACGGGCACTGGCTTTAATTCCAAAGGTATTGAGCGACCGCAACGGATAATTTTCTTCGATTACAATCATATAAAAAATTGAAAGCGTAAAAGTAGCGATTTGTAAAAAACAAACTTCTGGTTGGTGCTAATATTTGTCTGTTTTCCTTATCATTGAAACCAGAAAATACTATTTTTGATACATGAAGCGTATTGTAGTATCCGTAATCAGCGACCTGGTTACCGACCAGCGAGTACACAAAACAGCTGCTTTCCTGCACGAAGAGGGCGCAGATGTGTTGCTGGTCGGGCGTAAGTTGCCCGATAGTTTGCCTGTAAGCCGTCCTTACAAGGTTTCGCGGTTAAAGCTTTGGTTCAGAAAAGGGCCGTTCCTTTTTGCGGAATTCAATATCCGGCTTTTCTTCTTTTTGCTTTTTAAGAGGATGGACGTGTTGGTCGCCAATGATTTGGATACGTTGTTAGCCAATTTTCTTGTGGCTAAAATCCGAAGGAAGGAATTGGTGTACGATACGCATGAGTATTATACCGGAATGCCAGAATTAACCGGTCGCCCGGTCGTCCGAAAAATTTGGGAGACATTGGAACGATTGACTTTTCCTCATTTGAAATACATCTATACGGTAAATGGATCGATAGCCCGCCTGTATCGGGAGAAGTATGGAAAGAACCTTGCCATAGTACGCAATATTCCTCAGAAAATAGTCAGGGATAAATGGCCTGAACGCAGTGAGTTGGAATTACCGGAAGATAAGCGTATTGTAATTCTTCAGGGATCGGGTATTAATATGAACCGTGGTGCTGAAGAAGCCATTATGGCTATGAAGTATCTGGATGCTGGAGTTATTCTTCTCATTATTGGAGGAGGAGAAGTATATACGCAGCTCATCGAATTAGTAAACAAGGAATATTTGCACGACCGGGTTATTTTTAAGCCCCGCATGCCTTATGATGAACTCATGTCGTATACCCGGGTTTCCGATATCGGCTTATCGCTCGATAAGGATACCAATATCAACTACAGGTATAGCCTGCCGAACAAACTATTCGATTATATTCAGGCAGGTGTTCCCATATTGTGTTCGAACCTGGTAGAAGTGGCAAATATTGTGAATACATGGGATATTGGTGTTGTAACAAATAGCCACGATCCTGAAAATATTGCAGCCGAAATAACCCGCATGCTGCACAATAAGGAGCAATACCACAATTGGAAGATAAACCTGGAAAAAGCAGCACAAACGCTTCACTGGGAGAATGAAAGACATAAACTGGAAGAAATTTACAGCCCGATTATCCGATGATACTGATCTATGTTTCGCATATAACCCCAAGAATAGCGTACGTTACCAATTTTATCTTTTGCGATGTACTCAGAACAACCTGCGAATTGACTACAGATAAGGATGCTTTCCTTGCTTATGAAGGGCCTAGCCTCAATTATTCGTTCGAAATGTTCGATGCGGTTACCATTTTGCCTAACCGCTTTATGCGGCAAACCGAAATAACAGATGTGGACCCGGGTGTAAGCTGGATAAATGTCATTCCTGTTCTTTTTCATGAATGTGCCGATGTGTCGTTGCCCTTTGATCCTTTTGCGGCAACATTCTACCTTCTTTCAAGGTACGAGGAATATACAAACCACGAGAGAGATACGCACGGACGCTTTGCTGCATCATCGTCGCTGGCATATAAGCATGGTTTTATAGAGATTCCTGTAGTGGATATCTGGGCATACATGATCAGGGATGTGTTGCAGAAGAGGTACCCTTCGTATTCCTTTCCTGCAAGGGATTTTACGTTTCGTCCAACCATCGACATTGATATTGCTTATGCATATAAAGGACGTAGCTTGCTCAGGAATGCCGGTGCGGTTCTGAAAACAGGCTTCCGCTGGGGTAAGCATGTTCAGCGCATTAAAACATGGATGGGGAGTTCGCCCGATCCGTACGATACGTTTGATCTTATTGAGAGGTGGCACGATGAATGGAAGCTCCGGCCTGTAATGTTTTTCCAGGTGGGTGAATACGGGAAATTCGATAAAAACCTGCCGCCGCATCATCCTTTAATGCAAAAGCTCATACATAAAGCAGCACAATATGCGGATATAGGGTTACATCCCTCTTATCCTTCTTTTCTGAATAGTGAAATTGTTAAAGCCGAGAAAAAACGGCTCGAAGAGGTGAGTACTGGCGAAATTACAAAGAGTCGTCAGCATTACCTGCGTTTTTCAATTCCGGATACTTACAGGATATTGGAACAATGCGGAATTTCAGAGGACTATTCCATGGGTTATGCTGATGCTGTTGGCTTTCGGGCTGGAACATGTACACCCTTTATGTTTTACGACCTTTCGCAGGAGAAGGAAACAAACCTTAAGATTTTCCCCTTTTGCATTATGGACGGTACCTTAAACCAGTATCTGGCTTTGGATCCCCAAAAGGCATTGAGTAAAATAATGGAGATGTCGGAGCGTATTAAACAGGTAAATGGCACCATGATTACCATTTGGCACAACCAGTCGTTTAGCGGGTCCGATGAATGGGCAGGGTGGCAAAGCGTTTATCCGCGAATGTTGGATGGTTTATTCAATCGAAAGTAAATTTGTTTCGTTTTTTATTTTATTCGTACTTTAGCACAAATTATTAATCAGGAACCATGCGTTTAATAGGGTTTGCATTGTTGATTGCTCTTGCGACAGGATGTGGGGTATCAAAAACAAAGAAAGTGGAAGCAGAATTCGCAACATTTTTAGCACAACATGAGGCTAAGGTAAAGCCTTTGAGTATAGCATATGCCGAGTGCTCATACGAGGCAGCAGTGAGTGGTAGCGATAGTTTGTATACCAAAGCGGCCGATTTTTCAGTTCAGTTAACCAAAGTGTACACCGATAAGAAAGCATTTGAGCGGATTAAGCAGTTTAAATCGTCGGGATTGATTAAGGACTCTCTGTTAAGCAGGCAACTCGATATTTTGTACCTGTATTTTCTGGGCAATCAAGCGGATACAGCTATTTTAGAGGATTTAATCCGCAAACAATCGAATATTGAGAAACAATTCGCTGCTTATCGCCCTGTTGTTGGGGGTAAGAAGCTGGCCGATAACGAAATTGATGATATACTTCGTAATTCGGTGAATTCTCAGGAGCTTGAGCAGGTGTGGAATGCCAGCAAGATGATTGGTTCGCAGGTAGAGAAGGACGTGATAGCATTGGTGCGTAAGCGTAACGAATTGGCAAAAGGCCTTGGCTTTTCCAATTATCATGAAATGAGCCTGAAGTTAAGCGAGCAGGATCCTGCTGAAGTGGAGAAGCTTTTTGATGAGCTGGATGTTCTTACCCGCGATGGATTTGCCAGCGTAAAGACTGAAATAGACAGCTATTTGTCCAAACGGTTTAATATGAGTACTGATGAGCTTATGCCATGGCATTACCAGAATCGTTTTTTTCAGGAAGCACCGGCTATTTACAGTATGAATATTGATAAATACTATGAAAATACGGATATATTAAAAGTAACCAAAGATTATTATAACGGCCTGCAGTTGCCTGTAGATGATATCATCGATCGGAGCTCCTTATACGAGAAGGAAGGTAAGAACCAACATGCTTTTTGTACCGATATCGACAGGTCCGGAGATGTGCGGGTGCTTTTGAATCTTCGCAATAACGGGTATTGGATGAATACAATTCTACACGAGCTAGGACATGGCGTGTATAGTAAATTTAACGATCCTCAGTTGCCCTACTTCCTGCGCGATGCAGCTCATACTTTTACAACGGAAGCCATAGCTCTGATGTTTGGCCGTTTTTACTCCAATCCGTATTGGATTCGCGATAATATTGGTATTTCCAACGACGAGGTAAATAAGATAAAGACCGATTGCCGTAATACACTGCGTCTTGAGCAGTTGCTGTTCAGCCGTTGGTCGCAGGTGATGTTTAGGTTCGAAAAAGCAATGTACCAGAATCCCGATCAGGATTTAAATAAACTGTGGTGGGATCTGGTAGAGAAATATCAATTGCTGAAACGTCCCGAAGGCCGCAACCAGCCCGATTGGGCATCGAAAATACACATAGCAACCTTCCCTTGCTACTATCATAACTATTTGCTAGGTGATTTACTTGCATCTCAGCTTTATTACTATATTTCGGAGAACGTATTGCATTCGGTACCCGGCGAGGAGAGCTTTACCAATAAACCTGCCGTGGGAAAATACCTGATGGAGAATGTTTTTAAACCAGGGATGCGGTATCCATGGGAAGAAATGATTGAAAAAGCTACGGGCGAGAAGCTTACGGCAAAGTATTACGCCAAACAGTTTGTGAACCCCTAGTTGCGAAAAACGCGTAAAAATAATGCTCGATTTGTTTTTGATGTGAATGTTATATAACTTTCTGAACTAAACTATTATACTTATGGTAAAACACGTAGTAATGTGGCGTATAAAAGACCTCGATGAAGGCTATGACACCAAATCAGCCACCTGGAAAATGAAAGAAAAATTGGAGTCGATGATCGGTAAAATACCGGAACTCAAATCGCTTCAGGTAGGAATTAATGAAAACGAAAGCCCAGAAGCTTACCATGTTTGTCTGATTACAGAACATGCATCCTGGGAAGACCTGAAATCATACCAGGTAAATCCAATCCATCAGGAAGTAGGCGCTTTTATTAAGGAAATCAGTAAAACAAGAGCAGTAGTCGATTTTGAATTTTAGTGCTCGCTCACACTGTTTTACAAAAGCTGGCTTTGCAGTTGTAAGGCCAGCTTTTTAGTTTCTTTCTGGGAGATACAGATAATTTGGTTGAAATACCCGATTCATGCGACTCCATCCGGAGTCGGGAAAACATCCGTCACAATCATTTCTATAAACATAAGACTCCTCCGGAGTCTTTCATTTTACTGTATCTGATAGAAGCAGTAATCTTCTAACCTCAGAGAGGTTACATGTTTATAGAAAATGATGCACAAATACAAGTGCGCCGCGACGGCACTTGATTTTTCACTGGGCATTTTATCCGGCGCAATTCAGAACTATACAATTGCTTGTATTTCCCAGAATATTCAGCTTAACTTAATGATATTGAGTTAAAACACGGGCTATTCAATTCTGCGAACATTTGATTATTCATTATTTACCTGTACTTTCTTACCAGAACTCACGTTATTTAGCCTTATTTTATTGCATTCCCAAGCAACCTCTTAACTGTATGTATTAAATGACAATATTTTGTCAACAGGTTTCCTTATTTTCGGGCGAATGGTTTCTGCTTTGGGGTGACCCAGTGTTATGATTAATTCAGCCCTTTTGTTTTTAGGAATGTTCAACAGGTTCTTAACCTTCTTTTCGTCGAACCAGCCTACGATACAAGTACCCAACCCTTCTGCAGTAGCTTGTAAACAGAACTGAATTGCAGCGATACCTATGTCAGTTAGTGGATATTCCTTGTTTTTTATTACTTGCCCCAGGTTGGAGGTAAGGTTTGCCGGTTCTCTTACAATTACTACATGAATGGGAGCCTGGCGGGTAAAATGATTCATGGGTAATATTCCGCCCGAAATATGATCAGCCATGCGATCTTTAATTTGCGGATCGTTTATCACAATAAACTTCCATGGTTGCGCATTACAAGCTGAAGGAGCCAGCCTGGCTGCTTCGATACAACGCATTATCGTTTCCTCTGAAACGGGTTTTGAAGGATCGTAAACCCTAACACTTTGTCTTTGCCTGAAAAGATCTAATAACTCTGACGCGTTCATCTTTCTATTTTTTCTTTTTACCTAAATCAGCTAGTTTGTCCGATTCTAATATCACGGTATCCTTAGGCAAATGGGCCGATTTGATCATTGCCCGTGCTACATCCCATGCATAAATGCCTTTGTATTTTCTCAATGGTCCAAACATGAATATACCCATTGCTTTCATCAGTATCGTTGCTGCCTTTTCGCCAAACCGGAATTCATTGCGGTTTCCTATCAGCAGCGAGGGGCGCACGATCTTCAGATTGCCTTTGTAAATATCCTTTACGGCCTGCTCCATTTCTCCTTTTGTACGCAAATAGAAGTTTGAAGTAGTTGCACTGGCGCCGATTGATGATATAATTACCAGTGAAGGTATACTGAGTTCCTTGGCCAATTGTGCGATTTGAACGGGGATGTCATAATCAACTTTTCTGAAAGCTTCCTGGCTGCCGGCCTTTTTTATGGTAGTACCAATGCAACAGAAATAAACATGGGCATTTAGCTTTTCTTTGTATTGCGAAAGCTCAGAATAATCATTGATTTTGAGTTGTTCCAGTTTACCATTAGCAAGCGGAAGGGTATTTCTGACTACAGCTACAACTTTTACGAATTCACTTCCTTCCAGTAGTTCGTAAACCAGTTCTTTACCAACCATTCCGGTGGCGCCGAAAACTACAGCTGTTTGATTCATGCTCAGGTAATTTTAATTAGGGCTCCGAAATTACGAAAAAATATTAACTAACACTTTGATTTCAATGTAAATTAATTGTTGCTAATGATTTCGTTTTTTTATTTTGATAACGCTTCAAAGGACACTGCGTAAAAAGCCTGTTCTATAATTCGTCGTCATTCCGGCGAAGGCCGGAATCCCTTGCATTTTCGTAGTAAACGGCTTACTTTCATTGAGGGCTCTGCCGTTCCGGCTTCTGGTAAAGCTGTCAAGTCAAGCGAGTGCTGAATTGCCGTTGACTTTAGTCAACGGTTTGTAATTGATAAACTAGTAAGGCTTTAGCCGAAATTTTTAAAATTTGGCTAAAGCCAGGTAGCCCCATTTATTACTTACCCACCAGCTAAAGCAGGTGGCAATTCATATTCAAATTTAACCCAATTAGCCTTTAAATCCCTAATAAAACCTTTTCCGGATCGTTGCCAGCAAACAAAAGCTTTACAGGATTTTCGATGAATTGTTTGATGTGAACGAGGAATCCTACGGAATCTTTTCCATCAATTAACCGGTGGTCGTATGAGAGCGCGATGTACATCATGGGGCGGATTACAACCTGCCCGTTTACTGCTACCGGGCGCTCCACGATATTGTGCATCCCCAGTATGGCCGATTGCGGCGGATTGATGATGGGCGTGGAAAGCAGCGAGCCGAACACCCCGCCATTGGTTATGGTGAATGTACCTCCGCTCATTTCTTCAATGCTGAGGCGGGCTGCACGCGCTTTGGTGGCCAGGTCGGCTATCCCTTTTTCGATATCGGCAAGGCTCATGTTTTCAACGCTTCGAAGAACAGGAACCATCAGACCTTTGTCGGTTTGTACGGCAATGGCAATATCCGTGTAGTTTGCCGAAACAATATCGTCGCCATCGAGCATCGAATTGACATTCGGATGCAGTTTAAGCGCTAATGAAGCGGCTTTGGTAAAAAACGACATGATGCCCAGTTTAATGCCATATTTTTTCTCGAATAGCGGTTGGTATTTCTTGCGCAAAGCCATTACCTCGCTCATATCTACCTCGTTGAAAGTTGTAAGCATGGCGGTTTGGTTCTTTACGGCTACCAGTCGCTCGCTAAGCTTCTTGCGGAGCGGGGTCATCTTTTTGCGGTCATCAGTACGCTCCGATACCACTAATTTTTCTTCCGGTGCCTGTTGCTTTTGATTGAGAACGAGTTCAACTTCGTTTTTGCCAATCCGTTGTAATCCATGAATGATGTCGTCTACCGAGAGGTTATTCTCTTCCATCAGCTTTTTAGCCACGGGCGAAATTTTAATTTTTTCAGTTGCAGCATTGGCTGCTGGTATGGGTGTATCCTTCTTCTCAGGAGTCTTTTGTTCCTCAGTATTAATAGGTTTTTCCTCTTTTTGCACCGGAGGAGCCTCCTTTGTAGATGTCCCTGGATTGGAAACCGAAGTGTCGATAGTACATGCAACAGCACCAATTTTTACCGTGTCGCCGGCTTTTATAACCAGTTTTATTTGTCCGCTTTCCGCTGCAATGAGCGGTAATGTGGCTTTGTCGGATTCTACTTCGCCCAATTCCTGGTCTTTTTCAACATAATCGCCATTGGCAACCAGCCAACTGGCCAAAAGCGCTTCGGTAATCGATTCTCCGGGACTTGGTATTTTAACTTCTACGATCATAATACTTGAGGTTTATGTGATATTCTTGACAAACTGTTCAACGATTGGTAAGAAGCGTAGTCAGGAGACTACGCTTAGCCGTACCCTTTTAAAATTTAGCGTAAAGCTAGGCGTAGTCTCCTGACTACGCCACTACGGAGTTCCTTTGAACAATTTACAAAATATTATACATTATCATTTCTTTCTCATTTTTCATGTACATCTACAGCTAAATCGCTTGTTCTGTAATGGTCACATTGCATTCCGCAATAGCCATTCACCCGTTCGCAGTTGCATTTAAAGAATATCTTGTCCATGATTTTCTTTTGCCGCAACTTATGGATAGCCAGTAGACCAGCAGCAGGGCTGCCACTTGCAGGACGGCAAATCTGTACAAATTTGAAATCGGTATACACGCGATTCACGAACGACCAGGCGCCCATGTTTTCAGGTTCCTCCTGGGCCCAAACCCAGCGGGTAGCATTTGTATATGGCTTTAAAATATTAGTAAGAATCTGAGCAGGGAAGGGGTATAGTTGTTCTACCCGCAATATAGCTGTGTCGAAGGCATTAAGTTCTTCTCTTTTCTCAATCAGCTCATAATACAGCTTACCATAGCAGCATACAACCTGCTTTGCATCTTGCGGTTTCACCAAAGGATCAGTAATTACTTCCTCAAATTTACCGTTTGCAAAATCTTCGATGGTTGATGTGCACTTGGGATGCCGCAGCAGGCTTTTGGGCGTAAATACAACGAGTGGAAGCCTGAAATCGCGCTTTGTTTGTCTGCGCAGCAAATGAAACATATTGGCAGGCGTTGATGGAACTACAACCTGCATGTTGTTATTTGCACAAAGGTTGAGAAACCGTTCTATTCGTCCACTGGAGTGCTCTGGGCCTTGTCCTTCGTAGCCGTGGGGGAGTAGTAGCGTAAGCCCGTTCATCAGTCCCCACTTCTCTTCAGCCGAACTAATGTATTGATCAATAATGACCTGTGCTACGTTGTGAAAATCGCCAAACTGTGCTTCCCAAATGTTAAGCCCGTTCGACATAACGAGCGCATAGCCATATTCGAAGCCAAGAACGCCGTACTCACTTAAAGGGGAATTGAATACATGGAATGGCGCTTTTTTGCTACAGATATTTTTTAAGGGAAAATATTTTTCGTCCGAATCTTCTACAACAAAAGCGGCGTGACGATGAGCAAAGGTGCCGCGCTCCGAATCCTGCCCGCTCAGACGTACCGGATGGCCTTCGGTTATCAATGTTGCATACGCCAGTAGTTCACCAATCGCCCAGTCCATACGGTTTTTAGTAATCATTTCCTTTCTTTCTTCGACAATTTTATATGCTTTGTTAAAGAACTTTTTATCCTGGGGCAGCGTATTCATCTCGGTCAGAAGGGCAAGCAGTTGCTCCTTTAGCAATCCCGTGGGTATCGGCTTAAAAACATCGGTTGTTTTCGAGTAATGAAAGCCTTTCCATTCATCTTTCAGGAACTGGCGGATTTTTATTTTCAGGTTCTTTTTCGAACTTTCAAGCTTCTGGTCGAGCAACAGGTCGAATTCTTTCTCGAGTTTCTGAGGCTCTCCGGAAGAAAGGATGCCCTTTTCAACTAGCCTTGCACTGTAAATGTCGCGCGGATTGGGGTGTTGATTAATTATTTTGTACAAAAGCGGTTGTGTAAAGCGGGGTTCGTCACCCTCGTTGTGACCGTATTTACGGTAACAAAGGATATCAATAAACACATCGCGTTTAAACGTCTGCCGGAACTCCATGGCAAGTTGCACGGTATAAATCAGGGCTTCCACATCGTCGCCATTTACATGAAAAACCGGTGAAAGTGTTACTTTGGCAACATCCGTGCAATAGGTACTGGATCGGGCTTCGAGATAATTGGTGGTAAAACCTACCTGGTTGTTGATAACCAGGTGTATGGTTCCGCCAGCTTTGTACCCGTCGAGCTGCGACATCTGAATGGTTTCGTATACAACACCCTGTGTGGCTATAGCTGCATCGCCGTGTATAATGATTGGAGCAACCTTGTCTACATTCCTTTCATAATATTTACGTATTTTGGCACGTGCAATCCCTTGTACTATTGGGCCTACAGTTTCGAGGTGCGATGGATTAGGCACAAGATTAAGCTTTACCTTCTTCCCGTTATCGGAAATCACTGTACTGTCGTATCCCTGGTGGTACTTAACATCGCCCAGCGTGTTTTCTTCATCGTAATCGACAGCGGCAAATTCACGGAATATGTCTTCAAAAGGCTTTTGCATGATATTGGCCAATATATTCAGGCGGCCACGGTGGGCCATACCTATAACAAACTCTTCAATGCCTATATCCGAACCTTTTTCAATTATAGCGCCAAGTGCAGGAATTGTACTTTCAGCACCTTCGAGCGAAAAGCGCTTCTGACCCACAAATTTTTTGTGAATAAATTGTTCGAACCCAACAGCTACCTTTAATTGATTGTAAAAATGTATTTTTTCTTCAGGTGTAAAGCGGGGTGTATTCCGTTCAGTTTCCATTTTTTGTTGAAGCCACTCAACTACCTGCGGTGTTCGTATATACTGGTATTCTACGCCAATGCTTTGGCAGTATGTTTGTTGCAGAAAGGCAATAATGTCGGCCAATGAAGAAGGCCCTATCCCAACTTCTTTTCCTGCCTGGAAAACCGTATTTAGATCGGCATCGGAGAGCCCGTAATTCTCAATCTTGAGCATTGGCGTAATTTTTTCAAAGGTTTCGATTTTGCTATGGCAAACTATCGTCAACAAGCCGCTTCCTCTACAGAATTTGACAAAGAAGTAAAGGTTTTGAACCTGATCGAGGGTTATCGCCGCAGAGGCCATCTCTTCACCAAAACAAATCCTGTACGGGCGCGC
>DATALJ010000308.1:0-2767 GCA_036261135.1 Bacteroidales bacterium | reverse complement strand
CTGGTTCTCGTACTTCACCACATATACCTTCACATCTGCCTGATTTTCGTATTGCACACTGTAAACTTTTTGAGCCCGGGCTGTGGCCATCGTAGTGAATGCTATCAGAAGCAAAAATATTTTCTTCATCGTGTTGTTGATAATTTATCCTAAAGGTATAAAACTATGGCGGAATGCAAAGATGAAAGAGCAAATACTCATTCTTTCTTCCCCATATGTTTAATCTTTGCAAATAACACTCCCATGTAGATGCACATTTCTTCGTCGAGTTCCGGAATGTCTGGACTGGCATATTGTAAATATCGGGAAAATATACCACCACAAACTTGTTAATGGTGTTAAACATGGCTATGTGGGTGAGATTCTGAAAAAAACGAAAGCAAATAATCGCGAGAACCGTCGGCATTCTTAGTAACGCGAAGCTGATCAGCAATATTCCAAATGGTTTTCCTAATTTTTGTTGCTCGAGGATGAGATTATTGATTACCTTTTATTTGTTTTATTACTTTATCGAAATCGGAGATATGGTTTTTGTCTTCAATTTCCTGGTATTTTTCATATTCTTTGGTTGCTAGAGCCAAAGCGACTTCGTGAGACACTTTTCCGGAATGGGTCAATACTTCTTCTTCGTTAAATTTCAGAAAAACGTCAAGTTTTTGAACCCAGTCATTCATGCTCATTACAATGCGTTTGTTAGCCTGCATCTCGGCATAGTCAAGATACATGGTTACAATGCGGTTCAAATGGTCCAATTCATCTTGGTTCAGGTAATTTTTAGCAATACCAACATCTGTTTTCCGTATTTTGCCTTTTGGTGCATTTTTCCAGGATGTCAAACCCAGATTTGGTTTATCCCGACTCACTCTGTTTGCAATAATTTCAGCTGCCGTTTGCCCTGATATTGCCCAATGCAGCTTATTTTGAACGGTTGAAAAGAAGAGGCGGGTGATTTCCGAATTAACATCATAATCGGCACTACATTGAGCATAGATATCGGTAATTTTCTGGTAGAATCGACGTTCGCTACTTCGAATATCGCGCACCCGGGCAAGTTGTTCGTCGAAATAATCCTTTCCAAAAGTATAATTGGGCGTTTTCAGGCGTTCATCGTCCATAACGAATCCTTTGATGATGTATTCTTTGAGACGCTCAGTTGCCCATATCCGAAAATGCGTTGCCTGTTTGCTGTTTACTCTGTAACCAATCGAAATTATAGCATCGAGATTATAATATTTTACATCTTTAGTTTGGGTTTTCCCTTGCATTGCTCCATGCTGGGTGGTATGTTCCAAAATGGAACATACCACATTTTCCTGCAGCTCGCCACATTCGAAAATGTTTTTTAAATGCTTGCTTATTGCAGGGCGCTTCACGCCAAACAATTCAGCAATTTTGTCCTGGGTTAACCAAACCGTTTCATTATGAAGGAAAATTTCGACCTTTACCTTGCCATTTGGGGTTGTATATAATAGTATTTCCTTAAAATTGTCTTCCATAGGTTCCTTTATTCAATAATAAACTTTAGGTTAAATCGGATGCTTCATGTTCATAACTTGACTCTTTTAATTAGGACTTCCTGTTCTAATCCTCTTTTACATTCCTGAATTATTGAAACCAGTTGACTTAATTTAATTTCGTCGATTCTTTCTATACCGAAATTGCTTTTCTGATAATCATATAATTCTTTGTTCCCAAATTCTTTCAATAAATCTTTTATATTTTCGGGGACGAAGAACGTGGCTTTATCTCCAAGATATTTTTTATATTCATTGAGATAGATAGCAATTCCGGCAAAATCAAAATCACCAAAATGAAGATAGTGGTTAGGGATTGACTGCAGCCACTTTATCAGATCTTTATTCTGGGTTTGCGGGTAACGGCTAACAAATAATGGCTTTATATCCTGAAACAAATGCTTTTGTTTGTTTATGTATCGGAAATTTTCAGGATTTTCCACACCCACAATGGTTATATCTCCAAGGACCGAAAAACATTCAAAGTCATAGATAAATGGAAAACATCCGGCTACCGGATTTATCCATAACGGTTCGTTATTCAATGCGGCTTGAACGGGCGCATAACTGTTGACCAAAAAACCTTTGAAAGTCCGCACTTTTCTTAATTTTGAGTTGGACGAAATAGTCACAAAGTCCCCCCTTAAAGCATCTTCTTGGTTGTAAAGTGAAACATATTCGTATAAACTATTAATGCCAAAGTGATTCTTCAGGTAGTCGTTAAGCCGGTTGGGCGAACGAAGAAAGATAATTTTCCTGCTGCGACCCTGGATTTGCTGCTCCAAAATGCCATTGCCAAGCATCGTATCTATCACGCTATGGTTTAGTTTGCTCGACGGTATTTTCTCCCCGTTCTGCAACAAAATGAGTTTTTCGGCTATGCCAATGGGTAAATTCATTCTTTCGCGTGTTGGGTGATAATTAAACTTACTTTGGTCATACTTTCGGAGTCTTTGTGCAACTTGTAGATACGCGAGAAGGCTAACGCATCATTTTCAATAGGGGAACCGTTGATCAGCAAAATATTGCGGTCGTTGGCAAATTTCAGAATACCGCGCACGTTGGTGGGATGAAGTTTGCCTATTTCGTCCATCATACAATGCAGGCGGAAATCCTTGAACCGTTTCGACACACTTTCCTTAAAAACATTAAGCAACATAATGTTCACCATTGCTTTTACCAATGTATCGGTACCTTCCGAACCAACGTTGGTAAGTTTTTCAACCCAGCCGGTATCGTTTTGATTCTCTTCA
>DATALJ010000305.1:0-15803 GCA_036261135.1 Bacteroidales bacterium | reverse complement strand
GGTGCTTCCTTCCTGAAGTAGCGGCCCGTATTAAGTTCTGCTACAAGAAATGCGGGTTCCCAGTCGGCCATGGTGTCTAGAACGCAGAGATATGTGAATTTTGTCATAATGGTTTGTTTACTTGTTTGTATTTACAAGTATAGGAACAACCAGTGACAGCGTTATGTCAACATCTACCAAAAAAATGTTGGTACAATTCTATTGTTTTAGTGTCTACCAGATGGGGATTACTTTCTATGAGTTGATTCAGCGCTTTAAGGATTACGTATCCATGTGTGCCATAAAACTGATCAACAGCATCCTGTGTAATATCGGTCCATTGATGACCTGCGGCATCGTCGCCTGCTTCCAATTTTAGCGATAGGGCTTTTTTGTACGTTATATGGGTGTGTATGGCAGTTGTTTCCATCCATGCATTGTCTGTATTGCGCGGATCATCTGCATATCCTTTGAAAACTATTTCTTCGTACAAGGGATCTGCTAAATCAGCCATATTTAGAGAAAGTTCCTCCATTAGTTCCCTGTTACGGGTTTCAAAGATATCCTCACCTGGATCGACCATTCCGCCAGGGAATGCAATTTCACCAGTGTCTTTCCGTGTAATGGTAAGCACTTGAAATTGGTGGGTACTCGGGTTCTCGGTAGTTATAATTCCATCGGCCGCAAAGTTTGCACCCCACTTGCCTACAACACCTCGTCCGCATATTCCTGTGCGTCCCATAGGATTAAGAGGCAAACCATTTGCTGCAAGCTTTATTCCGCCTTCAAAACTAAAGATAGGGTGTGTAATTTTCGCGATATCTTGCGGGTCAGCCCATGGGGTAGCAGGATCTAAAACAACAGGAGCGTTAAACGCAATAGGTGCGTATTCGGGAAACGCTATGTCCCATTTAACTTTATCGTCAGGAACAACGAATCTTTCCGGATAGCTTGCGTGTTTTCGGGTTCTGGATTTTACGTGAAGTTTATAATTGCTGTATAATTGGTCTATGGTATTCATATATCGTAGGGATAACTTAGGTTAGCGTAAAAGTAAGTATTTTCTGCGATATCTTGGCGGTGTATCAGGCAAGCATTCATTTTAGCTGTAAAATTTGGAATTCAAACTATCTTAACTAATGGTTAAGCAATTATTAATTTCTTTTATATTTACGGCTGAAATTTCCGTTGTAACAATGCTTGATAAAATTATTTATTCCACGCAGAACACCGAATATTTGTCTGCTGAAATTGCGCAAATAGTCAATATTCCATTTGGCAAGATTGACTGGGTGAAGTTTGAAGATGAAGAGTTCGAAATTCAGATTTGCGACCGTTTTGCACCTTTGAATAAGCATGTAATTATCGTAGGATCTGCGGAAAGTCTTCGCTACTATGCAGATATCGCCGATCTGATAAGTACTTTTAAACAGCAGTATCGTGCATGCATTGTAGATGTTATTGTTTCATATATTGGATATTCAACAGCCGAGCGCTCGAAGCCTAATACAGGCATATGTCCCCGCGGAATATACAGGGTACAAAGCCTTTTTGATCCACAGCCACGGAAAATCACGTTTTTCGACCTTCACGCCGAAGGGATTATGAATGTTGGCGGCAGGAATGGTATTGCAGAGCATATTTATTCCGAACCAATGGTTATCGATATTATTAATGAGATTAAGAAAGAGGATTCTGACCTCGTGTTGGTTTCACCGGATGCTGGTCGTGGAAAATGGGTAAAATCGCTTTCTGACAAGACCGACTTACCCCATGATATTATGAGTAAGGACCGCTATGGGATTGATAAGGTAAAACTAAGCGGTGCTTCTTCGGTTGTAAAGGGTAAGGTTGTGGTAATGTTCGATGACATGATCCGTTCAGGCAATACCGCCATCAAAGCAGCAGAACTAATAATGAATGCAGGGGCGAAAGAAGTACGCTTAATTGCCTCACATGCGATACTTCCTAAGACCGAGATGGTAGATGCCGAGAAAAGAATGCACGACTCTGTTATTTCGAAGATTTATGTTACCAATTCGCATTCGCGCACGCAAAGCATAACGTCTTCTAAATTTGAGGTAAGGAGCGTTGCACCTTTGCTGGCAGGGTGTATATGCTAACAGCTTATATTGAGGCTTCCCGCTTTAGTATTTTATCTTTCAATTGTAAATACTCCCTTGTATAATAAACACCGTTCTGTGCTTCTCTCAAGTCAAAGCCAAATGCGCGTTTGCTTACGGCAATAATAGGTGGAGCCTGAATACGCTTAAAATAGTTCAGCTTGTACAATCGCCATTTGTGTTCCAGGTCGGCAATGAAGGATGCGGAATCTTTAAAGTATGTGTCAATCAACTTCTGGTCGCAACGAATGATCTGACCCAAGGTTCTTTCAGTGTAATAGCGGAGTATGTCTTCCGGATCGAGCCTGAATTCGACGAATGCACGAACCAGCTTGTCGTGATAGGGGTAGAATATAGGATCACCTTTTCCTTCGTCTACATTTTGATCGGCACTGAGCTCTGCCGATGCAGGAATGTTGAAAATAGTAGCAGGAATAATCTCTTTGCCTTTTTTCTTATTAATAAACCTAGCCAATTCATATACTTCCATTTTATATAAATCGGCAATGGGCGCAAATGCTCCGTTTACATCACCGTAGAGCGTGGCGTACCCAAATGCAGTCTCGGTTTTATTACCATTGTTTACAAATACAGCGCCAAGAACCGAGGCTACGCCTGCTAGTACACGCGATCCTCTGTCTCTGGCCTGCATGTTTTCTTTGTTTAAGCCCGATAGTTTAAGCGGCGTTTTGGTACCAGAGCCATCCAGTTGTTCGAAAACGGCAGCCTCCAGTTCTTTAATGGTGTTTTCGTATGAATGTTGTATGGAAATAGAGGTATAGTTTATCCCCAGATTAGCAGCAAGTGTATGGGCTGCTCCCTTGGTTGTTTCCGAATTGAACTGCGAAGGCATGTTAATGGCAAAAACGTTTTCTGGGCCTACGGCTTCGGCAAGTAAGGTAGCGCTTAATGCCGAGTCGATGCCACCACTTAGTCCTATAACAACCTTTTTATTGGGAAAACTACCAAAGAATTTACGAATACCAAAGATGAGTCCGGCATATAGTTCCTCGCGATCACGCTCGTCGCTTATTTCGGGGTTGGGCAGGGCTTCAGTTTCCTTACCAAATAAGGTAGCTCGTATGGTTTCTTCGGTATAATCGCGTGCTACCTTCATTAGCGATCCGTCGGGGTTGTAAATCGTAGAATTGCCGTCAAAAAGGAAAATGTTTTTACCATTGTTCTGAATTCCAATATTATTGGCATATACAAAGTATACGGGATTGGCTTTAATGCGGTCGCGGACTACGGCGTGGCGCTTATTGTTCTTTCTCCATGTCCATGGGGAACAGGAAATGTTTACGATCATCTCTGCCCCGTTTTTCAACAGAATGTCAATCGGATTTACCGTGTAATCGTCGCTCCACATGTCTTCACACAGAATTAATCCTATCTTTCGGCCGCGGCCATTGATGTTTACTTCGAAAGGGACTAAAAACCGGCTGATAGGCATGGAAATGTCCTGAGCTTCTTTACGCGATGAATAGAAATGGCGCTCATCGTCAAACTCCCGATATTTGGGCATTATGGTTTTATGTATGTTTCCTTTGCCCACGAATTGGCCATTCTGTGCTATAAAGGCAGCATTGTATTTGCGAATGCGGCCATCCTCGCTTTTTTTGGATAAGTCGATGTCGATATTGCCCCAAATAGCAGTGATTCCTTGTGTAGCGTTCTTTATATCCTCATTGTATGCATAACAGTCCTTCACAAATGCGGCGTTTTCCCATTCATCGCCCAGCAAATAACCCGGAATAGCCATTTCGGGGAATACGATAATGTCATCTCCCGCTTGCCTGGCTTTTTCAATTTCTCGAATCATTTTGGATGCGTTGGAATCTGGGTGCCCAGGAATAATATCTATTTGTGCTAAAGCAATTCTTAGGGACATGTTACGTTATATTTAATGTTAAGCCTATTTTCTATTGTTGCAAAGCTAAATATTTCTTCAGATTCTTTGCAAATTTAGGATTGTAAACCCAGTATATGACTGAGAGGCTTAAGAATGTCTTTCGGTAAAGATATTTATTATATTTGTAAATAAATTAGTAATCAAATTGTTGTAGGTTTAGGAGAGTGTTTGACATGCGTATATTTTTCATTCTATATTTAGTCCTCATTTTATATCCTGTCTTTGGACAACAGACGTTAATTGTTCTTGATACAGCAAAACAAAAGGAATACACAGATCAGTTGTATTCAGGATTAGGTGATATTCCGGCTCAAAGCAGAACTTCTTTTTTTACCGCCTTGGCTCATTTTCCTGAATTAAAGCATGCTCGGATTGAGTTGAAATATGAAAAGATAGCCACAACTATGAATGTCCGGCCAACAGTAGGCTCGCTTTTATTTAAAAAAAGAGAGAACAGAACATATATAATCCGCATAAACAGTTCAATGGAAGATAGTGTGATTACGCTAAATGAGCTTTCGCAAGATGCACAGGTTGGTGTAATAGGTCACGAGCTTAGCCATATTGCCGATTATCAACATCGGGGTATATTGGGTGTTATCGCCCGAGGGTTTGCTTATCTTACAACACGCGGAAAAACCAGATACGAAAGAGAAATTGATGGTATTACTATTAAACATGGCTTAGGAGAACCATTATATCAATGGTCCTATTATGTACTATACGGATCTAAAGCTACGTGCAGGTATAAGCTGTTTAAAAGTAATACATATATGAGACCCGAAGAGATTCAGAATGCCAGCAATTCCGGACAGTTTTAGAAATTAGCCGCGATATCCTCTGAAATTCTTCATGAACTGAATTCTTTCATAAGCAGCGGGGTTCTTAATATTCTTCTGAGCCAGTTTCCCCCTGAATTCTTCGATTGAATTGAATTCTTTACTTTGCATCCACTCTTTGAGCTCATTTAGCATGGTTTCTATTTGCCCGGCATAGTTCTTATATAGAGTCGAAGCAATTTGTACGGCCTTTGCTCCTGCAAGAAGCTGTTTAATCATGTCTTCGCCACTGTGCACACCTGTTGAAGCGGCAATGTCACAATTGATACGGTCCGACATAATGGCTGTCCACCTTAAAGATAACGCTAACTCAGCGGGGTTACTTAAAACAAACCCAGAAGTAACCTGCATCTTATCAATATCAATATCGGGACTGTAAAAGCGATTGAATAACACAATTCCTTTGATGCCGGTACGTGCTAGGCGCTGAACCATGCTGCCCAGATTCGAAAAGTAAAAGCTTATTTTAATAGAAACGGGAATCTTTACATGTTTCAAAACTTCGCAAATGATCTCAAAATAAACGTTCTCGTTGTCCGCACTTTCTCTGGAGAAGTCGGTAGGCAGCACAAAGAGATTTAACTCCAGTGCATCGGCTCCAGCTTCTTCTATTTGGCGTGGAAAATAGGTCCAGTTCTTAGAGCTTACACAGTTTATACTGGCAATAATTGGGATATTTACGGCAGCTTTCGCGTCTTTTATTAGTTTCAGGTATTTCAGCGCACTTTCTTCTTCATCGTTCTCTGGCTTATCATAGTAATCGAGCGTTTCCGGATAGATAAACCCCGTTGAAGCCATCTGTTTCATTTTGCTATCCATTTCGGCAATTATCTCTTCCTCGAACAGCGATTTGAGTACAACTGCCGCTGCACCTTGTTTTTCGAGGTCAATAATTTTTTCTACGGAATCGGTAAGCCCGGAGCTGGCTGCAATAATCGGATTCTTTAAATGTAAGCCGGAATAAGTGGTTGAAAGATTCATGTGGATTTGTATTAGATGATGATTAAACATACTACATACAAACACCAACGCGAAGGTTTTTGTTTAAGGTTTTTGGCAAAAAACGATTAGTTATTTTTGTAAATAAGCGTGTATCTTAATGGCAGCATTCTCGCCGTCCATAGCCGATGAGGTTATTCCACCGGCATATCCGGCGCCTTCTCCACAGGGAAATAATCCTTTAATTCGAATATGCTGCATGGTTTCCGGATCTCTGGGGATCCGTAATGGAGACGAAGTGCGTGATTCAACCCCGGCAATGTACGCTTCACTGGTGAGGAACCCATGCATTTTTTTATCGAATGCTACAAATCCTTTTTGCAAGCGGTTTCCAATTGATTGGGGAAGCCATTGGTGAAGTGCTGAAGACGCTAAGCCCGGGGTGTAAGAACTATCGGGCAAGGAACTGGAGGTTCGATTGTTAACAAAGTCGGTTAACCGCTGCGCTGGTGCTTGCTGACCTTGGCCTCCATTTTGTTTAGCCAGCTGTTCGAGGTATTTTTGGAAATGTAAACCTGCCATTAAGCCATATTCCTTATATGGTAGCAGATCGTCGGGTCGAATCTCAACCACAATACCCGAATTAGCGAACTGAGTATGTCTACGCGATGCCGACATGCCGTTTACAACAACTTCATCGGGCGAAGTGGCCGATGGTACAATATAACCACCCGGGCACATGCAAAAAGAATATACCCCACGCTCGTCTACCTGCGATACCAGGTTGTACGAAGCGGCTGGTAAGTATTTGCCGCGGTTTTTGATATGATATTGAATACTGTCGATGAGTTCCTGAGGATGTTCCACGCGCACGCCCATAGCAAATGTTTTTGCTTCAAGTTCAATGCCTTGTTTGTAGAGTATATCGTATATATCCCTTGCTGAATGGCCTGTAGCTAATACCAATGCGCTCGCATTAAGCTTGGTTCCGTTGTTTAGCTCTACTGATTTCACCTGATTATCTTCAACGATGATATTGGTAAGGCGTGTGTTAAAATGAACTTCTCCGCCACAATCCAGAATGGTGGTGCGGATGTTTTTTATAATTTCGGGAAGCTTGTCCGAACCAATGTGTGCATGTGATTCGTACAAAATATTTTCATGAGCGCCATTAAAATGAAGCAACTGAAGTATGCGTTGTGTGTCTCCGCGCTTGTTTGATCGGGTGTATAACTTTCCATCAGAAAATGTCCCGGCGCCACCTTCGCCAAAGCAGTAGTTAGAGTCTGGATTAATAATATGTTCGCGGCTTATAAAGGCTATATCGCGTTTTCGGGCGCTAACATCCTTGCCTCTCTCAAGCATTATAGGCTTAAAGCCGAGTTCTATCAGTTTTAAGGCTGCAAATAGTCCGGCAGGGCCCATCCCAACAATCACTACGGGTGGTTTATTCGAAACATTTTTGAATTGATACCGAAAGTTATCCGACGCAGGCATTTCTCCAATAAATGCCTGAAGTTTAAGATTAACCCTTACATTGCGCTGTCGGGCATCAATGGATCGCTTCTCAATCCTGATTGTGCGTATATCGTTAGGTGTTACATTAAGCTGCTTTGCTACTTCGCGCTTTAAAAGCTGTTCTTCATAGGCAGTGGCAGGGTCTACAACGAGCTGAAGTTCTTTAACCATGGTCTATTCAAAGTGAAACGATAACATTATTAATGTGGAATTGAGCCGCTCTATAGAGTTCTGGTATTTAGGAACGCTGGTGTTGCGTTTATTCAATGCATTATTAAATCCGAACGAAAATTTCAGTTCAGTCGAAAATTTGAAATAAGGCAAATAGAAATCAATTCCTGCACCGACTTCATAAAAAACATTGAGCAACTTAAGATCCATATATATACCGTCGTCTTCGCTGAATGTTTTAGCCAGGTCTACACGTACATTACCTCCGGTTATAACATATGGTCTGAAGTTATTGAGCCTTTTTGCTTTGTACTTGAGTAATAATGGGAATTCCAGATAATTTGACTCGATGCGTTGTTTGTCGTTTTCGATTTGATTGTTTTTTCCTTTGTAGAATATAAAATTTCGTTGCCCGAACGAAATCCCGGGCAAAAAACGAAGGTCGAAATATTCACCGAGCCTGTAATTGGTAATTATCTGAATATGGAATCCGGGAATGGGCTGGCTTATGTCTGCTACAAGAGAATCGGTCTGGTAACTGGCGTAATTATTATGGATAACAAAATTCATTACGTTCAAACCCAAGGTAAAGCCGAAATGTATGGCTTTGTCATCGTGGTTAGGTTCGTTCAGTAATTTGCTCCTTTGTCCAAAACCCGACAATGTAATGAGGAGGAAAAGAAAGGATATTAAACAGGCTCGTTTCAATGCGCTTTTCTTCAAAAAACGTTTTTAAAAATAAATTATTGTTTAGGCTTTTAATCCTGAATATATACTGGCTATTCCAAAAGTTAAAGGTCTTGCTTTTAGATCGGTGAATCCTGTGCTTTTCATATGGTCCAGGAAATCCTGTCCATAAGGAAAAGCATTAACCGACTCGGGCAAATACGTGTAAGCCCTCACATCTTTGGAAAACATTTTTCCAAAGAAAGGAACAATTTTGAATAAATAAAAATGGTACAATTGTTTAAACAGGAAATTACGAGGCTTTGAAAATTCCAGAACAACCAATTTCCCTCCTTTTTTAAGGGTTCTGTTAATTTCAGCCAAACCTTTATCGAGATTTTCGAAATTTCGTACGCCAAAAGCTACCATGGCAGCGTCAAAGGAATTGTCGGGATAATTTATGTTTTCAGAGTCGCCAAGTTCAAATCGAATATCAACGGAAGCAGAGAACTGTTGGCGTTTTTGTTTGGCTACATTAAGCATTTCCTGCGAAATGTCGATTCCTACAATTTCAGCAGGGTGAAGTTTACATGCAGTAAAGGCAAGATCACCTGTACCTGTGGCAATATCAAGTATTTTCTTGGGATTTACAGATCCAACCTCCTTAATTGCCTTTTTTCGCCAGCATTTGTCAATGCCCATCGAGAGAAAATGATTGAGAAAATCGTACTTTGGGGCAATATTGTTAAACATTAAGGCTACTTGTTCCTTTTTGCTTCCTTCTTCCTTGTAGGGCTTTACCACGCAACTCAGTTTTTAAATTATTTAGGCGAAGTAAGATATTCTTTCTGAAAATCGCTAACAAATCCGTACGAAATATCATCAATGCGTATCTCTTCCTTAGTAACATGGCCTAAAGCGGAGAATGGAACGCCAATTTTCAGCATGGTGTCTATAAATTCCGTTTCGCGATGCGGTGTAACCGAAACAATAATGCGCGATTGTGCCTCGCCAAATAAAAAGGCATCTTTTCGAACCTCCGCATCGGTGGTAATATCGAATCCATGAGCGCGTGTAATGCCCGACTCGGTGAGTGTTTTAAAAAGACCACCCATGGAAACCTCATTTGCAGAGCGTATCAGGTTTTTCTGAATAAGCTTTCTTACACAATCCTGGGCGTTTAGCTCATCTTGCATGTCGAATTTCGGTGGCAGAGACGACTCTATCTGGAAAAAAGTTCGCAAATAGTACGACGATTGCAGGTCTTCAGCAGACTTCCCGATCAGGTAGATCATGTCGCCCTTGTTTTTAAAGGCAATTGTCATTATCTGCTTTTTGTCTGTAATTATTCCTGTGCAATATAGGCTAACTATTGGCAGGTCAAGATGAGGATACACTGAGCTTTCAACGAAGCTAACCGTTGGAGTGGATATTTGTAGCGAAAAGTAGCGTGCTGCAGCATATAAACCTTTAACGATAGCTTGCAACTTCTCAACTTCTTCCTTCGAAAAGCTATATGGTAGAAGGAAACAAGGCGTCAGTACTTTCGCAATTCCTCCTGAACAGGCTATTTTTCTTGTTAATTCGGCAACCGCTATGTTTGCACCTTTTTCAGGATCTGTTCTGAAATAGGATGGTCGGCTAAAAGCCGAGATTGCTAAAGCTGTTTCGGTTCCTTTAAAGTTGAGAATGCGCGAACTCGCAGGGAAATTCAAATGTATATTGTTTGTACCTATTGTAGAATCGAACTTCTCCATTAACCAATCTCTGGATCGCAGGTTTGCATTGGTAATCAGATTCCAGGCTGTATCCCTGTAGTCGCCTGGCTCTTTTAAATGGTTAATGTTTTGCGGTTCGTGTTTTTTCTTATTATTCCCTGGCTTATCAGGAATTTCAATGTTTTTAAGAAGTATCGATATGGAGTGTAGCGGTAATTCGGCTAATTCGTGCTTGTTAACCTTAACTTTAAAGGTGTGATCCTGGATTATTTTTCCAACTTTCGTGTAGTCTATGTTCCACTTGTTTGCTAAAGCATCTATCTGTGTCAAAAGCTTCTCGTCGCACGAAATAAGCACTTGATTGTAATGGGGCGCTATCTCGTTGCATTCTACAATGATTCCTTTTTGCAAAAAATGCGAAAACATGAATGCGGAGGCATACAGGCTAGATCTATAAGGGAAGCTACTATAAATATTAATTTTTGGCTTATTAGCTTCCTGGATAAATTGTTTTAGCCTGATTTGAAAGAATAGGTTAGGCGCTATGGCTTCAGGAGTCCAGGTTGCGTAATCTTTTTCCTTTCGGTCGGAAATAAGTAGGAGCGTGTTACTCCTCGATGCATCGGTTTCTTTTGCGCAAACGCCAATTCCCAGTAAACTTAGGATTGTATTTTGGTTTGCATTCTCACTAAATTTAATGTCTCCGTAATGTGTAGGTATTCCCAAAGGGTTTATTTCACTACCTATTGATGAGAATAAACTTTCGTTAAAGCTTAAATTGCTTGATTGTAGAGAATTTCCCAATATTCCGGACAGGATAAATGAGAATGGAGAGAAACATTGTGTTATAAACTTTAGTTTTAATGCTTCAAGGGAGGAAGATACATCGTTAGATGCGCTATCAGGCGAATGTACAAAAATACTTGGGGTGAATTGCAGGTGCAACGAAGGGTTTATGCTTGTTATGTTTTCAAATTTCTGATTATTGATATGGAAAAATTTGGCCAGATATTTTTCGGTAATTAGCGTACTGTAATATTTATCCCAAACTTGTTTCAGAATATCTAACTCGGTGGAAGTAAACAATCGTTGCAAATACTGTTCAATTTCCGGCTCAAGTTTTTCAAACGGAATACTTGGGATCGAATGTTTATGTATATGCGTTGCTCCACTCATATTGTATTTTTTATCAAATTTAAGCTTTTGCCCTTAATTGAAGAAGAAAATTCTCCCAAAACGACAATAATAAACTTTTTACAAATTGGGTAAAATTTCCGTACTTTTGCACCTCTTAAAAAATATCTGGGGAATGAAAAAAATAGCCTTAATCACTGGAGCAACCGCAGGAATCGGCAATGCAACAGCGCACCTGTTAGCGCAAAACGACTATAATCTTATTATTACGGGTCGTCGTAAGGATTTGCTTGAAAATCTGAAGAAAGAAATCGGAATTAAATACAAAGCAGATGTACTTACGCTGAATTTTGATGTTCGCAACCAAAAAGAGGTTGAGGAAATGATTGATAGTTTACCTGAAAATTGGAAAAAGATTGATGTCCTCATTAATAACGCTGGGCTAGCTGCTGGGTTAAACCCCATACAGAACGGCGATTTGAACGATTGGGAACAGATGATTGATACCAATGTTAAAGGTTTGCTTTACATTACCCGTAAGGTAGCCCCATTGATGATAGAAAACGGACATGGGCATATTGTAAATATCTCGTCAATAGCAGCAAAAGAAGTGTATGAGAATGGCAATGTATACTGCGCAACCAAACACGCAGTAGATGCATTGACCAAAGGCATGCGAATAGACTTGGTTGATCATAACATTAAAGTTACATCCATTGCTCCTGGTGCGGTTGAAACAGAGTTTTCTCTTGTACGCTTCAAAGGAGATAAGGATCGGGCAGCAAAGGTTTACGAAGGCTTTACTCCGCTGTTTGCCGAAGATATTGCCGATGCTATATTGTACGTGGTTACACGTCCGCCGCATGTTAATATTAATGATATGCTTATTATGCCTCAGGCTCAGGCTAACATCACTAAAGTTAACCGCCAAAATCTTAATGCAAAGAACTAATCATGAAGTATTCGTACGCCCGACTTTTTGAGTTTACCACCAGTGTATTGATGAAGATGGGATTTTCCCGTGCCGATTCGGAGCAATGTGCAAAAGTATTTCTTGCTGCCGAGTTAAGAGGATTCGCTACACATGGTGTAATTCGCCTTGGCGATTACTATAAGCTTTGGGAAGCTGGCCGTATTAATACGAAGTATAATCTTAAAATAGTTCATGAGACCCCCAGTACTGCTGTTGTCGATGGCGATGGTACTATAGGCATGATCCCTGGTAAGTTTTCGATGGAATTGGCCATAAAAAAGGCTAAACAGGCAGGAACCGGATGGGTAGCTACACGTAATTCGTGCAATTTTGGTATTTCTGGTTACTATGCAATGATGGCTCTTGAGCATGATATGATTGGCATAACCATGACCAATGCCAGTCCTCTTGTAGCTCCGACATTTTCGGCCGAAGCCATGTTGGGGACAAATCCTATAGCTATTGCCATTCCTGCAAAAGAACAACCGCCTTTTGTTGCAGATTTTGCAACTACCCCGATTAACCGCGGAAAATTTACCATTGCCGCCAAAAAAGGCGAAATGTTGGGATGGGGTTTCGCACAGGATAAGAATGGTAATCCTTCCAACGATCCAACCATACTCGAAAAAGGCGGATCGATGTTGCCATTGGGCGGCGATCGCGAACATGGAAGCCATAAAGGATATTGCCTGGGCTCTATCGTAGATATATTCTCGGCCGTATTGTCCGGCGCCAATTTTGGACCGTTTGTACCTCCAATGGTGGCGTATTTGCCTGTTCTCGATAAAAAAGTAGGCGCTGGCCTGGGTCATTTTTTTGGTGCAATGCGTATTGATGCATTTCAGGAAGCCGATCACTTTAAATCGATGATGGATCAATGGATCGAATTATTCCGAAATGCGAAGCCAGCCGAAGGTCAGGAACACGTGCTTATTCCCGGCGACCCGGAACGCGAAAGCGAAAAGCGGGTTATGCTGGAAGGCATTTCGCTGATCCCGCAGGTTGAGGCAGATTTGAAAAATATCGCAGCCCGCTTCGAATTGGAATTTTAGTTTGCTTTCCCGAATTTACGTTTCATCCAGTTCATATCGCGTCGAAGCCCTGCAACAGTCTTTAGCAGATTGTCGTTGGGAATCATTGGGTCCGGGATTTCAGCACTGATATAGTTTACAAACTTCCATACTTCCTTAATATCCGATAACGGTACATCGTAAGGGTCGTATATCGGATTTAGTGAGTAAAGAACGAGCTTTCCTTCTTCTTCTATTCTGTTTTCCGCAATTTTAAAGACAATACCGTCGTCCATGGTGAATACAATGTAGCCATGTCCGCTTATGATGGTATTTAAATCCTGAATATACTCACCCGTAACCCACGAACCATCCGGTATAGGCAACATTGAATCGCCTTTAAGTTGAAAAGTCCGGTATTTTCTGTTTTTTGAAAGGAAAGGCAGCGAAAATACAGGTAATTCCTTTATATAATCGGGATCGGCAAAGCCTGTTGCGTAGCCTGCCTTGGCTTTTTCAGGAACAAGCTCGATGTTCTCATTGTCTTTTTTGTCAACCGTTGTAGCTAATACCCTTAGCTGGCTACCCCGGATGAATACATCGTTTCCTCGTTCGAGTTCGGAAAGTTGAAATTCCGATAGCTTCGAAAGATCTATCTTCAGAAGCGTATCAATGGCGATATGGAAGTAATCGGAAAATGCCATGAGTGATTCGATGTTGGGTTGGGCAACACCATTTTCGTAACCGCTTAGTGTAGATCGTTTCATGTTTAATACGGTAGCAATCTCATCCTGGGTGCGTCCTTTGCGTTGTCGCAGAAGCTTGATGTTATTTTCGAAAATCATAGGAAAAGGGATAAAAATTGATTAAATTGTAAACATAATATTTGATTAATATTTAATCAAATGTACAACAATTTGTTTAAAAACAAAATATTGAAGAATAAAAAATGCTCAATTCAACGCAGGATATAATTCATCTCGATCTCGATTCGTTTTTTGTATCGGTAGAGCGGCTTATTCATCCACAATTGAATGGGAAACCGGTGATTATTGGCGGTTTGTCGGACCGTGCTGTGGTGGCCAGTTGTAGTTATGAAACGCGCCAATATGGTGTACATTCGGCTATGCCAATGAAAATGGCTCGTATGTTGTGCCCGGATGCTATTGTTATTAGAGGCGATATGGAGGCGTATAGCAAACATTCTAATATTGTAACTGAGATAATAGCAGAAAATGCGCCTGTATATGAGAAAACATCTATAGACGAACATTTTATTGATGCAACAGGTCTCGATCGGTTCTTTGGATGCGCAAAGTGGGCACACGATCTTCGTTTGAAGATTATAAAAGAGACAGGATTGCCTATTTCTCTCGGTTTGTCTGTAAATAAAACAGTTTCAAAAATAGCAACCGGAGAAGCTAAGCCTAATGGTGAACTGTGTATTCCTAAAAATGGTGTTCCTCCGTTCCTTGCTCCATTACCTATTAGTAAAATACCCGGAATTGGGGATAAAACGTATCAGATGCTACGTTCAATGGGGATTGTTACTATTGCCACGTTACGCGATATGCCTATGGATATGATGGAGCGGGTATTAGGTAAAAATGGCGCCGATTTATGGAGGAAAGCCAATGGAATTGATACTGCACCCGTACAACCTTATTGGGAACAAAAGTCAATAAGTTCGGAGCGCACGTTTGATCAGGATACCATGGATATTAAACTTTTGAACAATACGCTTATTCATATGGTTGAAGGTTTGTGTTTCGACTTGCGTTCGCAACAGAAGCTTACATCATGCGTTACAGTTAAAATTCGTTATGCAAACTTTGATACACATACGCTTCAGAAGCGAATACCTTATACAACATTTGATCATACATTGATAGAGATTGTAAAAGATTTATTTAAAAGACTGTACCAAAGGCGGATGCTGATCCGGTTAATTGGAGTCAGGTTTAGTCATTTGGTCTCTGGTACGCAACAACTTAATTTATTTGAGGATACGCCCGAAAAAGTAAATTTATATTATTCGCTAGATCGGGTACGTAAGCGTTATGGGAAAAGCGCTGTTTATCGTTTGGCAGGTTACGGATATTAGGTTATTTAGAAATAACTTTACTGCATCTCTTGTTATTTGCCGGTTATCGATTTTGAAGGAACTTTTTGATCAACATACACCTCTATTTCTCTATAAATTGCTTATATTATAATCGTCAATTATGATTAATTTTTAGTCAAATTGTAAATAAGAATTTAGTTTATTGATGATTATATCCGGACATTCTTTCTTTAGTTTGCGTTATGGCACCATTTCCTTGGAGAAACTTGTAGAAGAAGCTTCACGGTTGAAATTGCCATGTTTGGCGTTAACTGATATAAATACCTCTACGGCTTGTCTTGATTTTGTGAAGCTTTGTTCCGAAAAGAACATTAAACCGCTTATAGGTATTGATTTTCGACACAATAATCATTATTTGTACACAGGAATTGCCCGTAATATGGATGGTTTCTGTGAATTAAATGAATTCCTCTCAGCGTACAATATGACTGGCAAACCCATGCCTTCGTCTGCACCTGAATTTTCAGATGTTTTTGTATTGTATGCTCTCGGAAGCCGAACTGTTGGGCAACTTCGCGATAACGAATATATTGGAGTGCGCCCATGGGAAATAAACAAGCTGGTTACATGTAGCTATTCCCGCCACTTCCGCGCCCTACATGGTAAATTCCACGCGACATTGAATACCGGATAATATCCCAGGTTACGAGAAAATATGCCGCAAAACCTAACTTACTAATAATATCGAGCTCTTCT
>DATALJ010000304.1:0-58381 GCA_036261135.1 Bacteroidales bacterium | reverse complement strand
GGTGGAGCAGCTCCCGATGCAATAAAAATTGGCGATCGATACCTTATAATCTTTGGATCAACTGGTGGTGGCTTAGGCGGCGGCCATAATGGTAGAATTAATACCATGTGGAACAAAACTCTCGACCCAAAATCTCCGGATTTTAAATTTTCTGAATCGGTTGTGGTTGCTGAATCAGTGAACATGGAAGATTGTGATGCAATTGACCCCGGAGTTCTTCTTGATCCAACTACTGGCCGTTTGTGGTTATCATATGGTACCTATTTTGGTTTCATTCGTATGGTAGAACTTGATCCTAAAACCGGTAAGCGTGTTGAAGGCAATAAAGCCATTGACGTAGCTATCGACTGCGAAGCTTCCGACCTGATGTATAAAGACGGTTGGTACTACCTGCTCGGTACACACGGAACCTGCTGCGACGGAGCAAATTCAACCTATAACATTGTAGTAGGTCGTTCCAAAAACGTAACAGGTCCTTACCTCGACAATATGGGTCGCGACATGGTAAAGGGTGGCGGCAAAATGGTTGTTAATGCAACCGAAAGACTCCTCGGACCTGGTCACTTTGGACGCTTCATCGTTGAAGAAGGCGTAGAAAAAATGTCCATGCATTATGAAGCCGATTTGGATCAAAGCGGACGCAGCGTATTGGGTATTCGCCCTTTACTCTGGAAAAACGGATGGCCTTATGCTGGCGACAATGTAAAAGCAGGAACATACGAAATTGAATCTGAAAGAAGAGGATATGCTCTCGAATTAATTGTTGATTTTGTACGTATGCCTGGTGGAATGCGTGGTTTCGGACGTAACAACAACGAACCCATTAAACCAGTTGCTTCTCAGCAATTATCCGATGTAATCAATACCTGGCCTGCTGGAAATACCGGCGTAAGAATTGGCGATTACATGGGTCGTCCTCACCAGAAATGGACCATTACTCCTGCTCCAGATTCAACTGGATACCTTGGTGCTCCATATTACAAAATCGTAATTGCTGGTACTGAACGCGCATTAGCAGCTACTGCAGAAGGTGAAGTAATTACTGTTCCTGCATTTACCGGTGCTCCCGAACAATTATGGCGTATTGATCAGTTGACAGACGGAACTTACAGGATCATGCCTAAGGTAGTTCCCAACTCTAACGAGAAGCTGGCGCTGATTTCATTGGGCGACAGCACACCAACTCTGGGTAAGTTTGATATGAACAGCGACAATTCCAAATGGAATTTTAAGACGAACTAAGCAAACTATATTTTTAAGGAAAGACGCAGTGTATCAACCTGCGTCTTTCTTTTTCCTTGTAATATTCCAATCAATCATGTAATAAAATGACCAACATGAGCGCTTTTCTGCTCATCAGACAGGTTCTCATTCCTAAAATATTTTATTATGACAAAATTTAGAATCAAAGCATTAGCTGCCCTTTCCATATTATTTATGTGGTTAGCGCCTGCAATAGCACAAATAGGGAAACCGTTTATACACGATCCCTCAACCATTGCGGAATGCGATGGAAAGTATTATACATTCGGCACTGGTGCCGGTGGACTGGTGTCAGAAGATGGCTGGACATGGAATGCCGGTGGCGTAAGACCTGGTGGCGGTGTTGCCCCGGATATTATTAAGATTGGCGACCGCTATTACGTGTCGTATGCCAAAGGAGCCGGAGGCGATCACGCAAGCAATGTGTATGTGATGTGGACAAAATCCCTCGATCCCAAATCACCTGATTTCGGATTTAAAGACGAAACACTCGTTGCTTCTAGTAAAGGTCTCGAAGATTGCGATGCTATAGACCCCGCATTTCTTCTCGCTCCGGATGGCCGTCTTTGGTTATCATATGGTACTTATTTCGGCTTTATTCGCTTGGTAGAACTTGACCCTAAAACAGGGAAACTGGTACCAGGCAATAAACCCATTGACATTGCCAGAGACTGCGAAGCCACAGACTTGATGTATAACGACGGATGGTATTATCTGCTCGGCACACACGGAACCTGCTGCGATGGCGCCAATTCAACCTATAATATTGTTGTAGGCCGGTCCAAAAAAGCAACGGGCCCTTACCTCGATAATATGGGACGCGACATGTTAAAAGGTGGTGGAAAGATGGTGATCCATGCAAGCGAACGGCTTCTCGGACCAGGCCACTTTGGACGTTTCATCGTCGAGAATGGCGTTGAAAAAAAATGTCTATGCATTACGAAGCTGATTTGGATAAAAGCGGACGCAGCACATTGGGTATATGCCCATTGCTCTGGAAAAACGGATGGCCTGTAGCAGGTGAAAATCTGAAAGCAGGAACCTACGAAATTGAATCCGAAAGAAGAGGATATGCCCTCGAATTGATTGTTGACTTTGTACGTATGCCTGGCGGAATGCGTGGTTTCGGACGTAACAACAACGAACCCGTTAAACCTGTTGCATCTCAGCAATTATCCGATGTAATCAATACCTGGCCGGCTGGAAATACGGGCGTAAGAATTGGCGATTACATGGGCCGCCCACATCAGAAATGGACCATTACTGCTGCTCCCGATTCGAGCGGAGTATTGGGAGCTCCCTATTACAAAATCGTAATTGCTGGTACCGACCGCGCATTAGCCGCTACTGCAGAAGGTGAAGTAATTACTGTTCCTGCATTTACCGGTGCTCCGGAACAACTATGGCGTATTGATCAGTTAACTGACGGAACTTACAGGATCATGCCTAAGATAGTTCCTAATTCAAACGAGAAGCTGGCGCTGATTTCATTGGGTGACAGCACACCAACGCTGGGTAAATTTGATATGAACAGCGACAATTCCAAGTGGAATTTTAAGACAAAATAATAGTCTGTTTTAGTATATAGCAAAAGCGCAGGTTTTATTCGAACCTGCGCTTTTCTTTTCCCTTCATTCCTGTTTATCAACATCCTTTATCACTGTTTTTCAGCAACAAGATGTATCATCCGGTTTTCTATACTATCTGAAATTACTGTAAATCCTGCTTTTTGGAGTTGTGAAAGCATAAAATCCTTGGTTATCTTTACTTTAAAGTATGAGCTTGCGGTTTGCTTCCATTCCGTATTATCTTTGGTATAAAGAATGTCCGTAACCCTGATTTTTTCGGGGAAATATTCGAGGAAACAAGTTAAAATCCTTTCCGAGTCGCTCTTTACATGAATAAATCTTGCTTCATCCTTAAGTTCGGTGCTATAATCGCGAAACGATACAATAAATTTTCCCTTTGCAGTAAGGATTTCATAAATATCATTTATGAATTGCCCGATTTCAGTAAACGATTGAAGGTGAGCTATGGTGTCGCCCATGCAAAGTACCATTTCCGGGCTTTTCTCCTTATATTTTTTTATATCAAGAATATTTCCTGCGCAGGCATTTACAGGCAGATTCCCTGCATTTTGCTTTAATTCCTGTAACAATTGCTCATTAAAATCAACCGCTTCAACATGAAATCCCGATTGAGCAAGGGCTTTAGCGTGAATTCCATGTCCGGCACCTAAATCGATGGCAAACTTTGATGCTTTTGGCGTAAGATGATTATTCCTGAGGAATTGGCTGAATTCCTTTTGTTTTTGTTCGAAATCACCGCACATCCAGGAATAGAAGTTTCCCAGATGATTGTCGTAATGCTCTTTTACAGTCATTGCGTCTAATTTGGAGAAGACTATGCTTTAATACCTTCCAGTACTTCTTTGCCAAACGCCATGCATTCCGGACGTTTCAGGTTATCGTAATCTTCCATCGATTTCATCATCGAGGCAGATTGAGGATCCATGAGTGATTTGGTTACCCTGCCCAGGAAAACCCTTGATGGGACATTGCTTACACCAGATAGCGTACTTAAATGCTTATCAATTAAAGCTTCTGTTTGCTTTGGTCCTACAGGTTGGCGCATGTTGCCGCATACAGCAAATAAACCGCGTGTTTTAAGGGCCAGAATGGTTTTGTTCTTTTTAATAAATTCCTGCAGTTCGGGACTAGTAACGCCTGCACGGATGGATCCGCCAATGATGAGGTGATCGTAAGCGCTGATATCAGGATTCTCGCGCACGTCGAATACATTGGCTATGCCGCCCATTCCTTCCGAAATCCATACGGCTGCATCGCGCGAAGTTCCACACCATGTGCCATATATAATGGCCCACTTCTTATCCGAAGGCATTGGATAGTATTCCAGGGCTTTTGCCTGGTTGAGCAGCACAATTGAGCCTGCTCCTGCTAATCCGAGTTTAAAAAAATTACGTCTTTCCATTGTTAGTTAGCTTTGCTGAGCTCGCAAGCTCGGTTATGGTTTTATTTAAAATCGGGCTGCCCTGTAGTTTCCAGAATATTGAACCAGAGCTCGCTTTCGAGGTTTACTTTTTTACGTTCTTTTACAGTTAAGGAAATGGGAAGATAAACAGTCTGGCTGTTCCACAAACCCACTACGAAACCTGTTTTCCCGGCCATAGCGCCATGCACGGCATTTTGTGCCAGCAAGGAACATAGCTTACTGTCATTGGCATTGGCCTGCGCACTGCGAATGATATAACTGGGGTCGATATACCTTAGTGTATGCGGGAATTCAATCGAATCGAAATAGGAAGATATTTTTTCCTTGAGAAACAGGCCGATATCTTTTTTCTTTATATTTCCAGACAGGTCTTTTTCTACGATGTGATCCTCAATTAAGTCCTGACCTGCGCCTTCAGCAACAATTACCACGGCATAATGGCGGTTTTCGAGACGGCGCTTCAGAACGTTCAGAAAGCCTTTTTCTCCTTCCAGCTTAAACGATAATTCGGGAATAAGCACGAAGTTTACCCCTTTATTGGAGAGGGCTGCATGCACGGCAATAAAACCTGAATCCCGTCCCATAAGCTTTATAAGCGCAATACCGTTGAAAGCACCAGTAGCTTCGGTGCGTGCATCGCGCACAATATCGCTGGCTATGGAAAACGCCGTTTCGAAACCGAACGACCGTTCCATGTAGTTCACATCGTTATCGATGGTTTTAGGGATACCGGCAACTGCCAGGTCGTATGCCTGGCGTGTGGCCTCTTCGGCAATGGCATTGGCGCCCTTCAAGGTTCCGTCGCCACCAATACAGAAGAGCATATTTACACCCATATCGCGCAGAGTATTTACCATTTCGGCTACATCCTGGTTGCCACGCGACGAACCGAGGATAGAACCTCCGGTTAAATGGATGTCACTAACAAAATCGGGTGTTAAATTGTAGGGTTCATGCTTGTAAGAAGGAATCATCCCCTCGTAACCATAGCGAAAACCAAATATTTCGCGAACGTTATACCTGTACCACAGCTCCATTACCAGGCTTCGGATTACATTGTTCAACCCGGGACAAAGACCACCGCAGGTTACAATACCCGCTTTTACCTTCGACGGATTAAAATAAAGCATTTCACGAGGTCCTGCCTTTTCAAATGATATAGGTTCTTCATTGGAAGCAATGCACTTTTTGAAATGCTCCAGCGTAGTGTCGTACAGAATACGTTCGCTGTCATCAACATAGTTATATCTGCCGTCGTCCTTGGTCTTGGATAATTTCAAGGGGGAGGGATATTTGTTTTCTCCCAGAGGTCTGATATGTGTTTGTAAACTCATAGCGTTTTATTAGCGTTCGGTAATATTAGCAAATTTTCTGCTAAAGAAGATATGCGGCGTTTGTTATTTTATTACTGTATTTGCCAGCATTTCTTTTATGAAATCGATGAAAGTATGGTAGTACGGAGGGTACTCTGCTTTATCAACAAGCGCTATACCCAGGCTCCGGTAAAGTCCTTTGGGAGTAACGTGCACTGCAGCAACTTTCCCGGCTTGAATATACGGTTTTGCAATCCAATAGGGAATTACAGCAACTCCTAAGTTGGAAACTACCATTTCTACCATCGATTCAGTCATCGGAATTTCGTATATATGCGATGGCTCAATTCCACTGGGTTTTAGAACTTTGTGGTACACAACTACCGTTTCTTTAGGTTTCGAAAAGATAATCAGCTTCTGCCCTTTAAAATCCGATGCTTGAACGTATGGTTTTTTAGTCCATTCGTGGGTGGGAGGTACTATGGTAACCAGCTCGTCACTCATCAGCTCAAAGTACCGGATATTCTTACACTTCTCTGGCTTTGATGTGATAACCGCATCCAGCTCGTGGTTTTGCAAGCGGGGGATCGCTTCGTTTACATATTCAGGGTATATTTTGATGTCGACCTGTGGATGTAATACGCTGAATTTGTTGATGAGTGCAGGTAACCAATAATAATGAGTGAAGCAGGACGTGCAAATGCGGATGATGCCCTTTTCGCCGCATGATATTTCCTGGATTTCGTTGTGTAGCCTATCTATCTTTTCAAGCACATCAATGGCTGTATCGTATACTTTCTTACCTGCTTCAGTAAGGATAAGCTTTTTATTCGATCGAACAAACAAGGCAGTGCCAGCTTGCTGTTCAGCTTCTTTTAACTGATGGCTCAGTGCCGATTGTGTAAGGCAGAGCGTATCCTTCGATCGGGCCATGCTGCCCAGTTCCACAATGTTTTTAACAAGCCGTAAATATTTAATTTCCATGTTACATAATTTATGGAAATATACATTATTATTCTGAATACATTTAATGCAAAATAGATGAGAAATTTTAATTAATATGATGAAAACATTTCGCTTTTTTTGTTGATTAGTAAGTACTAAACTTGTAAACAAAAAACCAATGAATTCAGCCGATATTAAAAATTTTGTCTTTCAGAGAGGAGCTGTTTTGTGCGGGATAGCGCATATAGATCGTTTCAACGATGCTCCCCAAGGCTTTGGGCCTCTGGATTTATATCCGCAAACCCAATCGGTTATATCCTTTGCTTTACAAGTTCCCAAAAGTACATTGGCATTGAAAACAGGCATACCCTACACAGTTGGGGAAATTGTCAGTTTACAGAACTCACATCGCATGGCATTAGACCTTGTTTTGTATCTCGAAAACAAAGGATATGAAGCCGTAATGGTTCCTTCAGAGCCTTACGAATATTGGGATGTTGAAAGACGAACAGGAAAAGGACTTGTATCGTTGAAACATATAGCAAACCGTTGCGGATTAGGTGTTTTCGGTAAAAATCATTTGCTGTATAATGCGCAGTATGGCAGTCTGATGAGGTTGGGGGCGGTCCTTACAAACGCCAGGCTTGATTCAGACCCCATGTTAGATAAAGAAATATGTAAAAGTTCGTGCAAGCTTTGTGCTACAAGCTGTCCGGCAGGGGCCATATCTGAAAGCGGCGTAGATCAATTGAAATGTCGTTCGTTTTGCGAGGGTAAAACTGCCAAGGGCGATTTGATATACACATGCAATCTATGCCGCCGTATTTGCCCGAATGTAAGCGGGGTGAGGGTAAACACCGGGTCAGAAAAGGCTTCCCTTTAAACTATGAACGCAAAGGCGCGATGACGCAAAGTATGAGTATCTTTTTTCCCCTTGGCGAATGGGTTTAGGGGATTGACTTGATTTTAAAGATCGGATCATGTATAATCCCTGAATGCAACTTTTGAAGAACAATGGTACTCTTTGCTTTACATGATAAAATTGCTTCAATCCCCAACTGCCTTCGCCAAGAGGAATATGGCATGCGAGTCATCAATATATATGAGGATTTTATTTCAACTTCAACTTGCATTTACTTCCGATACTGGAAAATGAGCTATTTGAACTCATTCTAATTCAAACCCTTCTGCTTAAATAATTATTCCTTTGTGCCTTGGAGCATTGCATGTAAAAAAATTTAACTTTATGCCGCCAATTTTAATCTGACCAACTCCAATGCAGAAGGCTGAAAACATTATTTCTGTAGAACATGTATCCCATTCTTTTGGCGAAAAAACGGTTCTCGAAGATATTAATCTTGTTGTTCGTAAAGGTGAGTTTGTTACAATACTCGGACCATCAGGTTGCGGTAAGACCACCTTGTTACGCTTAATTGCTGGCTTTCAGAAGGCGTCTGAAGGTCACATTGTAATTGATGGGACTGACATGACCAAAACCCCGCCGCACCAACGACCGGTAAATACAGTTTTTCAAAAGTACGCGCTGTTTCCGCATCTCAATGTTTTTAACAACATAGCATTTGGACTGAACCTTAAAAAGCTCCCAGTGGATGAAATACAGCGTCGGGTTATGCAGGTGTTGAAAATGGTAAGCATGACCGATTATGAGGAGCGCGATGTCGATTCACTTTCAGGGGGTCAGCAGCAGCGCGTAGCTATAGCACGTGCCATTGTTAACGAACCGGCCTTATTGCTTTTGGATGAACCGCTTGCAGCGCTCGACCTTAAAATGCGAAGGGATATGCAGATGGAAATTAAGGCCATGCATAAAAAACTGGGCATTACCTTCGTGTATGTTACGCACGATCAGGAAGAAGCGTTGACCCTCAGCGATACCATTGTAGTAATGAGTGATGGCGTAATTCAACAAATTGGAACGCCCACCGAAATATACAACGAACCATCCAATGCCTTTGTAGCCGACTTTATTGGCGAAAGTAATATACTCAATGGCATTATGATTGCCGACAGCCTTGTTGAATTTGCCGGTCACCGCTTCGAATGTGTTGATAAAGGCTTTGCTTCCAACGAACCTGTTGATGTAGTGGTTCGTCCTGAAGACATATACATCTTCGAAATGTCCGAAGCAGCACAGTTCAGCGGACAGGTTACTTCCTGCATATTTAAAGGCGTTCATTACGAGATGATGGTTACTACACCCGAAGGATTCGAATTCCAAATACAGGATTATCATAGTTTTGAGGCAGGTAAGACCGTAGGATTACGCGTTAAACCTTTCGATATTCATGTTATGAAGAAGGAAAGGCTCGTTAATACTTTCGAAGGAAAGATCCTGGATAAAACACATGTTCAGTTCCTTGGCCGCTCGTTCAATTGCTCCGATGCAGGTAAATATCCTGTTGGTTCTAAGGTGAAGGTTAGCATCGAATTCGGCAATGTTACGCTGAATGACAACGAGGAAGACGGGAACCTGAGTGGTATTGTACGTTTCATATTGTACAAAGGCGATCACTACCATTTATCTGTACTTACCGAAGAGGATGAGTACATTTTTATCGATACCAACGATATCTGGGATGATGGCGACCGTGTAGGTATCCTTATATCGCCCGAATTCTTAAAGATAGAACCCTTATAAAGCCCGTAAGCGATGAGAAGAGAGATTAAATCTTTTATGGGGCGCAGGAGAAACTGGTCTATTCCGTATTTCCTGTTTCTTGTATTCTTTGTATTGGTTCCGTTGGGGCTTATTGTGTATTATGGATTCACCGATAACGAAGGCGATTTCTCATTTACCAATTTCCGTAAATTCTGGATGCAGCCCGAAGCCATGAATACTTTTATATATTCGATTGGTATTGCTCTAATAACAACGGTTATATGCTTTCTTTTGGGTTATCCTGCCGCTTATTTCATGAGCAGGATGAGAATGCGAGGCGCTAAACTATTGGTAATCCTATTTATTCTTCCCATGTGGGTAAATTTTCTGATACGAACCTTAGCAACTGTGGCACTTTTCGATTTTGCCGGAATACCATTGGGACAGGGATCGCTCATTTTCGGGATGGTTTACAACTTCCTGCCATTTATGATTTATCCAATATACACCATTTTGCAAAAGACCGATCAGAGCCTGATAGAAGCCGCCCAGGATTTAGGCGCCAATCCACGTCAGGTATTCTTCAAAACCATTCTGCCGCTTTCGTATCCAGGCATATCCAGTGGTATCATGATGGTGTTTATGCCGGTTATATCCACCTTTGCGATTGCCGAATTGCTAACCATCAACAATATCAAGCTTTTTGGAACGACACTACAAGAAAACATATACAATGGCTTGTGGAACTATGGTGCAGCCCTGTCGCTCGTGATGCTCCTGCTTATTGGGATTACTTCGTTGCTTAATACCGAGGGCAATTCAAAAGCTGCCGAGGAAGGAGGTCTGATATGAAACGTTTTTTTGCTGGTTCTTATCTGGCGTTATTACTTGTACTGCTATATGTTCCTATCGCAATCATCATTATTTTCTCGTTTTCCGAAGCGAAGGTACTTGGAAACTGGACCGGCTTTTCGCTTAAGCTATATGCTTCGTTGTTTCATGGTGGTGTACATCATTCCCTTGCCAGTGCACTTTGGAATACACTTATCATTGGTCTTATAGCAGCATTTGCATCTACCATTTTAGGAACGATGGCTGCTATCGGCATTTATAATCTGAAACCGAGGCCGCAGAAGATGTTTCAGGCGATTAACACCGTTCCTATCCTTAATCCCGACATTATTACGGCCATATCGCTCTTTCTTCTTTTTGTTAGTCTTGGCATTTCGCAGGGATACACTACGGTTATTCTTGCCCACATCACATTTTGCACACCTTATGTTGTGTTGAGTGTACTGCCTCGCCTGCGCAGAATGAACGACAATTTGTACGAAGCAGCGCTCGACCTTGGTGCTACACCATTTTATGCTTTGCGAAAGATTCTGCTACCTGAGCTTAAACCGGGTATGATCAGCGGATTTATACTGGCATTCACGCTTTCCATCGATGACTTTGTGGTAACGCTCTTCACCATTGGGAATGAAGGGCTCGAAACGCTCTCTACTTATATTTATGCTGACGCCCGAAAAGGAGGGCTTACGCCTGAACTGCGGCCGCTTTCCGCTATTATATTTATTACAGTACTTGTGTCATTGCTGGTTATAAACCAACGTGCTGCCAAAAAGAAATTGTAACATGCGACTTTTCAACTATTCATATCAGGGATTCCTTTGTTTTATGGTTGTTCTGGCCTTTGCTTTCTGTGGATGCAAAGAGAGCACCGAGGAAAGAACGCATATCCTTAAAATATACAACTGGGCCGACTATATTGACGAAGGTCTGTTAACCGAATTTCCCAAGTGGTACAAGGAACAGACAGGGGAGAACATCCGCATTGTCTATCAGGTGTTTGATATGACGGAGGTAATGTATACCAAAATTGCGCTGGGTAAGGAAGATTTCGATTTGGTCTGTCCAACACAAGCAATCATTGAGCGTATGATAAAGAATAAGCTTGTATTGCCCTTTAACCGATCACTTGGTAAAACGCCGTTGTATTTCAGTAACATTTCTCCATTTATAAGGGCTCGTCTGGATGCCTTCAGTATGGATGGAATGAAGGCTGAAAATTACGTTATTCCTTATATGTGGGGTACTTCTGGTATTCTTTATAATACAAAACTGGTATCTGCGGATGAGGTATCGTCATGGGCCTGCATGTGGAACCCGAAAAACAAAGGGAAGATACTGATGAAGGACAGCTATTGGGATGCATACAACATTTCAGCCATCTATGGTTTCTATCCTGAAATAAAATCAGGCAAAAGGTCGATCTACAATGTGGCGAACGATCATACAACCAAGGACATTGCTATGGTTGAAACCCAACTTAAAAAGATGAAGCCCAATTTAGCTGGCTGGGAAGCCGATTTCGGAAAGGAAATGATGACCAAAGGTGAGATTTGGCTCAGCTATGCCTGGAGTGGCGATGCGGTATGGGCTATTGACGAGGCTGCTACAGTAAATGTTGATCTCGACTATGTTGTACCCAAGGAAGGAAGCAATATATGGTTCGACGGTTGGGTTATTCCCAAGTATGCACAAAACACAAAAGCAGCAAGCTATTTTTTAAACTATCTGTGCAGAGCGGATATTGCTCTTCGTAATATGGATGTGAGTGGTTATTGCAGTGCTGTGGCTACTCCTGAAATTATGGATGCACAAACTGACAGTACTATAGAGGAAACGACAAATCTCAGCTACTTTTTCGGGCCTGGAAATGATAAGCTACATATAAATCCCATTCAATACCCCGATAGCTCAGTAGTTGCACGATGCGCTATTATTCACGATTTCCTCGATAAAAACGATACGGTGCTAGAAATGTGGAGCCGTGCCAAAGGCGATAGCCTGAACAGGCCCATGGCTATTATGATTTTCTCGTTCTTCTTCCTGTTAGCCGCATGGCTGATCTATTTAAAGGTAAAGCGATACCAAAACAAAGAGAAGCGAATGGTTATGAAGAAATTTTTGTGATTGGATAAATGCACTATGTAAAGAAGGACTGTCCTTTTCGCAAAGGGAATGAAAGAGCTTATTTGCCACTTTGCGTTTAATCTCTTATTGAAATATCCTTTCTTTGCGAACATTTATCCGTGTACATCGTTCTTGCATCGTTCATTTGGATAAATCGAATCAGTGGAAGGCAATATGATTCGGATTGGTAAACAAATACCGATTGTAACTAGTTTCCGGAAAACTTTATTCGATCTGATAAATGGGCAGACGAACTCATAAATTTTAACAGGAAAAGATCATTCCGTTAATATTTTAACAACGAGCGATTTATTTCTTTAAAAAAACTATTGGTCTTAAAAATTTTATAAATTTGATACCCGAACTTTTACCACCATTCTCATGCAACCCAAACTTCAGGAACTAACCGAAAAAATATTTCAGGAAGGTGTTGAACGCGGCAATCAGGAAGCCACGCAAATAATCGCTAAAGCCCGCGAAGAAGCTGCTGCTATTAACCATAGGGCAACTGCTGAAGCGGAGAAGATTATTGAGCAGGCTAAGCAGAAGGCACTCGACATCCAGAATAAAGCACAATCGGAGCTTAAACTATCCAGTCGTCAGGCATTAAATAACCTGAAACAGCAGATTACGGGTTTAATTGTAGCCAAAACGGTTGATGCCGATGTAAAAAAGGCATTCGAAGATAATACTTACCTCAAAGAGCTTATCCTGGCTATTGTACAGAAATGGAACCCTTCTTCCGACGGAAACCTGGAGCTTGATTTGATTCTTCCTGCCGATAAAGAAGCTGAACTTAAAAGCTTTATTGAAAGCAAAGCAAAAGCATTATTGGCAAAAGGCCTTTCCATGCAGTTTAGCGGAAAGCTCAAAAATGGTTTTGAAATCAGCCCTTCCGACGGAGGCTTTAAAATCAGCTTTACCGACGAGGATTTTTCCCGTTTCTTCAGCGATTATGTAAGGCCAACCATTGCAACCATTCTTTTTGAAGGAGATAAATAATGATACGCCGCGAATACCATTGTTTGGTTGCCGGTTTGCCCGACTTTGTTTTCGACGATAAAAAAGCTGTTCTTACTCCCTCCGAATTTAAGGAAATACTGGAAGAGAGCTTGCATCCGGCTGACTTCGAACTGGTGCGTTATCTTTTTCTTACCTACGATAACCAGAATACGCTCTCGTTTCTGAAAATCAAAAAACACGAATTTCAGGATCTTGGCAACTACCCGGTTATCGATTTCGAAGAAGAGATTGTACGTCAGAACTCCATCCTTCCGGAAAAACCGGTTTTACCTGAATACATTTGCCGGTTCATAGCTGCATATCGCGAAAGTACTTCTATATTTGAAGGATTAAGTTGGGAAAACCAGCTTATTACGCTGTATTACGATCATGTACTGCGATGCAAAAACCAGTTTCTTAGAAGCTGGTTCGAGTTCGAATTGAATATTACCAACGTTTTTGCGGCTATCAATAGCCGCAATTTCAGGATTAATCCTGAAGATCAGATAATAGGTAATTCACCGGTAGCTATACAGCTACGAAAGAACCAGTCCAAAGATTTCGGGCTTACTGTAGACTTCCCATTGGTAGAAAAACTGTTGCAAATTGCTTCGCTTCCCAACATTATTGATAGAGAGCGCAGTATCGATCTGCTCAAATGGAACTGGCTCGACGAAATGACCTTTTTCCATTACTTCGATATCGAAAAAGTAATCAGCTACTTAATAAAATTGCTTATTGTAGACCGGTGGATGAAGCTCGACCCCGCAACAGGGCAGAAGATGTTTGACCATATCTTATCTGATATCAAGAAAAGTCATGAATTCCCTGAGGAATTCAAAATATAAACAACCCCAATCGCTTGTTACAAGTGAGGGATAGTATTAAAACGACGATATGACCAAAGGAAAAGTATCAGGAATTATTGCAAACCTTGTAATAGTTCAAATTGAAGGGCCCGTTGCCCAGAACGAGATTTGCTTTATTCAGCTTGGCGAAGAAAAGCTCATGGCTGAGGTAATTAAGGTTATCGGAGACAAGGCATATACACAGGTTTTTGAAAGTACGCGTGGGTTAAAGCCCGGATGTGCTGTTGAATTCGCAGGGCACATGCTCGAAGTTACCCTCGGACCAGGGATTCTATCCAAAACTTATGACGGACTCCAGAACGACCTTCATAAAATGAAAGGTATATTTCTTAAACGTGGAGAATACACCGATCCGCTCGATGCTGATACCAAATGGGATTTTAAGCCCCTTGCTAAGCCTGGCGACTCCGTAATTGCAGGCGATTGGCTTGGTGAGGTGATGGAAGGCTGGATGGTGCACCGCATTATGGTACCATTTAAGTTGTCCGGCTCTTATGCAGTAAAGTCTGTAGCTGTTGCAGGCAAGTACACCATAAGCGACACCATGGCTGTACTTACCGATGCCAGCGGGAACGACCATACCATCACTATGGTACAGAAATGGCCTGTTAAAATCCCCATTCGCGCTTATAAAGAAAAACCACGTCCTTTTCGGTTAATGGAAACCGGCATCCGTTCTATGGATACGCTTAATCCTATAGTTGAAGGAGGTACAGGCTTTATTCCCGGGCCTTTTGGCTGCGGGAAAACCGTTTTGCAACATTCGCTTTCGAAACAGGCCGATGCCGAAATGATTATTGTTGCTGCTTGCGGAGAACGTGCCAATGAGGTAGTGGAATTATTTATGGAATTCCCTGAACTGGAAGATCCACGTACCGGGCGTAAGCTGATGGAACGTACTACCATTATCGCAAATACTTCAAACATGCCTGTTGCAGCCCGTGAGGCTTCGGTATATACTGCCATGACTATTGCTGAGTATTACCGTACTATGGGACACAAGATATTGCTGCTGGCCGACTCTACTTCGCGTTGGGCTCAGGCACTCCGCGAAATGAGTAACCGTATGGAAGAACTTCCCGGGCCTGACGCATTCCCGATGGACTTGCCGGCTATTATCTCGAATTTCTACGCCCGTGCCGGGTATGTAATTTTGAATAACAACAAAACTGGCTCTATTACTTTTATTGGTACGGTATCGCCTGCCGGTGGTAACCTGAAAGAGCCGGTTACAGAATCTACCAAAAAGGCGGCAAGATGTTTTTATGCACTTTCGCAGCAACGTGCCGATTCAAAACGTTATCCTGCCATCGATCCTATCGACAGCTATTCTAAATACCTCGAATATCCGGAGGTACAGGAATACATGAAAGCACAGATCGGTGAAGAGTGGCTGGGAAATGTTACACAGGCCAAAGACATTCTGCTGCGCGGAAAGGAAGTGTATGAGCAAATTAATATCCTTGGAGACGACGGGGTTCCTGTTGATTACCACGTGCGCTTTTGGAAATCGGAAACCATCGACTTTGTTGTGCTTCAGCAGGATGCTTTCGATAAAACCGACTCTTCAACACCGATAGAAAGGCAAAAGTACATGCTCAAACTGGTGCTGAGCATTAACAACACGGCTTTTGATTTCGACACCTTCGAGGAAGTAGGCACATTCTTTAAGCGGATCATCAATCAGCTTAAACAAATGAACTACGCTGAATTTCAATCGGATAAATTCAAAAACTACGAAAAGGAATTACACGCAATTATAGCTGAAAAGCAATTAAAATAGGGCTTTTAACCAACTCGGGGTATTACCGCAGTTAACAAAACAAGTATGGAAAAGAAAGCATTTCAACGAATTTATACCAAAATATCGCAGATAACAAAGGCAACGTGTTCGCTGGTTGCCACTGGTGTCGGTAACGAAGAACTTGCCATCGTACACGGACGTTTGGCGCAGGTTGTTAAAATCAATGGCGACCAGATTACGTTGCAGATTTTCTCAGGAACAGAAGGTATACCAACCAATGCTGAGGTTGTGTTTCTGGGCGAGCCGCCAACACTTAAGGTAAGCGAAGACCTTGCAGGCCGCTTTTTCAATGCATACGGCAAACCCATCGATGGTGGTGCCGAGGTACAAGGGGAAGAACGCCAGATTGGCGGTCCTTCGGTTAACCCGGTACGTCGCGAGCAACCCTCGCACCTTATTGCTACCGGTATTGCAGGTATCGACCTTAACAATACTCTGGTAACCGGACAAAAGATTCCGTTCTTTGCCGACCCCGACCAGCCATTCAACCAGGTTATGGCTATGGTTGCCATGCGCGCCAAGGCCGATAAGATTATCCTCGGTGGTATGGGGCTCTCCAACGACGATTACCTGTATTTCAAAAATGTATTCGACAATGCAGGCGCTCTCGACCGTATCATTAGTTTTGTAAATACGACAGATGATCCACCTGTAGAACGTTTGCTGGTTCCCGATATGGCACTTACAGCAGCAGAGTACTTTGCAGTGGACAAAAACGAGAAAGTGCTCGTGTTGCTTACTGACATGACACTATATGCCGACGCATTAGCCATCGTATCTAACCGTATGGACCAGATTCCTTCAAAAGACTCGATGCCTGGATCATTGTACAGCGACTTGGCCAAAATTTACGAGAAAGCAGTGCAATTCCCCAGTGGTGGTTCTATTACAATTATTGCTGTTACTACATTGGCTGGAGGCGACATCACCCATGCCATTCCAGATAATACCGGTTATATTACCGAAGGGCAGTTGTTCCTTCGCCGCGACTCGGATATCGGTAAGGTTATTGTGGACCCGTTCCGGTCGCTCTCACGTTTGAAACAGTTGGTAATAGGAAAACAAACGCGTACGGACCATCCGGCAGTTATGAATACGGCAATCCGCCTGTACGCCGATGCTGCTAACGCCAAAACCAAGCTTGAGAATGGTTTCGACCTCACCGACTATGACGAACGTGCCTTGAAATTTGCCAAAGCGTATGCCGACAAGTTGCTGGCTATTGACGTAAATATAGATACGGAAAAGATGATCAATACTGCCTGGGAACTCTTCGGAACCTATTTCTCGAAGACAGAAGTGGGTATTAAACAGGAATTGGTAGATAAATACTGGGTAGAAGCTCAATAAATTCAGCAATATCCACTCATATTTTATATATATGACCCATTTTATCAACATACACGATATTTACAATCGTCCAAACAGGGCGATAAAGGGGGCTATATGGCTATAAAATTTCAATATAACAAAACCTCGCTTCAGGACCTGAATAAGCAATTGAAGGTTCGTGAAAGGGCTTTGCCTACAATAAAAAATAAAGAGTCGGCCCTGCGAATGGAAGTAATCCGGGCCAAAGATCAGGCTGCAAAATTAGACGCCAAGCTACAGGCTAAAATCAGCGATTACAATTCGATGGTTCAGCTTTGGGGCGAATTCGATGCCGGATTGGTGACCATAAAGGATGTGCGGCTCTCAGTAAAGAAAATTGCAGGTGTTAAAACCCCTGTGCTTGAAGGTATCGACTTTTTCACCAAGCAGTTCAGCCTTTTCGGGCAGCCTGTTTGGTTTATGGAAGGTATTAAAATTGTTAAGGAACTGGCCGAGATTGCTATAGAACGCGAGTTTTTCAACCGCAAAATGCAGCTTCTCGATTACGCCCGCAAGAAAACCACCCAGAAAGTTAACCTTTACGAAAAGGTTCAAATTCCGGGCTACCAGGAAGCCATTCTAAAAATTAAACGATTTATGGAAGACGAAGAAAATCTTTCAAAATCAGCTCAGAAAATAGTAAAAAAACGGCAACAAGAAATGGAGGAAATGTCATGATTGTTCCGATGAAAAAATATACTTTGCTGGTATACCACAAAGAGTACTCCAGATTCCTCGATCAATTGCAGGAATATGGCGTAGTTCATGTAATTGAGCGAAATGCAGATGTGAACAGCTCGCAATTGAGCGGGCTGATCCATAGTATTTCGAACGCAGAGAAGGTGCTTCGCTTACTTGCCAAATACGATACCGTAAAAATTGAGAAAGAGAGCGATCTTTCTCAAACACCGGCTGCTGAAATAGTTGAGCAGACATTGAAATATCAATCGGAGATTGAGCCATTGCAACACAAGCTTGCCGGCCTTCAGAAGGAGCATTTCATCGCAGAGCCCTGGGGCGATTTCTCCCAGGAATTGATTGATGAACTGCTGAAATACCATGTGGAAGTGTTTCTCTTTACCTGCCAGGAAAGCAAGTTTAATCCTGAGTGGAAGGAAAAATACGCACTGGAGATCATCAACCAAAAGAATGATACGCTCTATATAGCCTATTTTGTAAGAAAGAACGGAGATGTGTTTGATCTTCCGCTGGAACCCCATGTATTTCCGAACAGAGGGCTCAAAGCAATAGAGGCTGACATTGCAGAAACAAAGAAGAACATTGATGCTGCCCGCGCATATTTTGAATCTGCGGCTTTCGAGATTGAAAGAATAAGGACTTACAAGAATCACCTGCAATCGCAACTGGATTATGAAAAGGTGAAATTAAATACACAGCACGAAGCTTCCGAAAAATTAAGGGTTTTGGAAGGTTGGGTGCCTGTAGATGCTGTTGATACAATCAACGCCAAGCTGGATACATCGGGAGTGGTTTATTTTACCTCAGAGGCAGAGCCTTGCGATAAAGTCCCCATTTTACTTAAAAACAGCCGCTTTGCCAAACTGTTTGAGCCTGTGGGCAAGCTATTTTCTCTGCCTTCGTATATCGAACTAGATTTAACTGCACTGTTTGCCCCGTTTTTCATGCTATTTTTCGGCTTTTGCCTGGGCGATGCCGGTTATGGTGTGTTGTTGCTGGTTATAGCTTCGCTTTATAAGCTGAAAGCCAAACCCGATATTAAGCCTATTCTTAGCCTGGTGCAATGGCTTGGTGCAGCTACTATTTTAATGGGTATGATTTCCGGCACTTTGTTTGGGGTTAATTTGCTCGATACCGGATATACACTCACGGCTGCATCGTTCGATATGCTGAAAAGTTCCCATATTCCAATGGATATTGTGGATAAACTGCAAGCGCTGCTTAACCAGCATTTCGATACACGTGATGCATTCTCGAAGGCATTGAAGACAACAATGGGAAGTACAGCATTCGAGGATTATAAGTCGCAGCTTTACCGGTATGCATTCTCCGATTACAAAATACTTGATACTTTCCGGCATTTTATGCTCGACTCCAATCAGATGTTCCGCTTGTCACTGGGTATAGGGTTGGTGCAAATTGTTTTTGGTATGTGTGTAAAGGCAGCAAACTTTATAAGACAGCGCGGCTTAAAATATGCATTGGCTACCTTGGGCTGGGTGTTTGTGATTATTGGCATGCTTGCCTTGCTTGCCTTTAAATTTATGGGTATTATTTCGAAAGAAACCTTTACTGTACTTACTTATGTTGTACTGGGGATCAGCGGTTTCTTTATACTGGTGTTTAACGACCCCGATGCAAACCCCTTTGTAAGTGTAGGGAAGGGATTGTATGACGTATATGGTATGGTTACCGGTGTATTCGGCGACTTGCTTTCGTACATTCGTTTGTTTGCACTGGGCACATCGGGTGCTATTTTGGGTTTTGTTATCAATACGGTGGCATTGCAGTTCAAGAGTGTGCCTTATGCCGGATGGTTGTTGTTTATCATATTTTTAATTATCGGCCATGCTTTGGTAATAGGACTTTCGGTATTGGGAGCGTTTGTACACCCCATGCGTTTAACCTTTGTAGAGTTTTATAAAAATGCCGGCTTTGCCGGAGGCGGGAAAGAATATAAACCATTTAAAAAATAGAATAATAACGTAGAACTAATAAATCATTTTAATTATGAACACACCAATTATTATAGCTTACATCGGCCTTGCATTAATGGTTTTCCTTTCAGGAATCGGAAGTGCCATAGGCGTAGTTATGGGAGGTAACGCCACCATTGGCGCGCTAAAGAAAAAGGACGATGCTTTTGGAAGCTACATGCTTTTGAGCGCATTACCCGGAACACAGGGATTATATGGCTTTGCAGGCTTTTTTATTATAAACTCGCAGGGTTTAATCAACTCTCAAATGACCATGGGGACAGGGATTGCAATTCTTGCGTGTGGATTGATCCTTGGAATTGTTGGTTTCCTTTCAGCTCTTAAACAAGGTCAGGTTTGTGCAAATGGTATTGCAGCCATTGGCCAGGGCTACGATGTATTTGGTAATACAATGATCCTCGCTGTATTTCCTGAGTTGTATGCTATTATTGCGTTTGCAACTACCTTCCTTATCAGCGGGAATCTGCCTATTCAGTAACATTATCAGCAAAAAGCCCGGTGAACAATTTGGTTCACCGGGCTTTTTTTGTCAAGTCCATTTATTAGTTAGTAACTTTGTTATTCCGCTAAGAAGCAGGTTGCCTCAACTATTTACTCTTTACATAAGCATCAATCGCTTTGGCGGCTTTCCGGCCGGCACCCATCGCAAGAATTACGGTAGCTGCACCTGTTACAGCATCGCCTCCGGCAAATACACCCTCACGTGTAGTGCGTCCTGATTCTTCTTCGGCAACAATACAGCGCCATTTGTTAATATCGAGACCTGGTGTTGTAGATGAAATAAGTGGGTTGGGCGATGTACCCAACGACATGATTACGGCATCGCAGTCAATCACGAATTCAGAGCCCGGGACTTCTTTAGGAGAGCGGCGTCCTGATTCATCGGGTTCGCCAAGTTCCATGCGAATGCACTTAATTCCTTTTACCCAGCCGTTCTCGTCGCCAATGATTTCTATAGGGTTGGTAAGCATATTGAATATGATTCCCTCTTCTTTTGCGTGATGTACCTCTTCAACACGTGCAGGAAGCTCTTTTTCCGAGCGACGGTAAACAAGATACACTTCGGAACCAATTCGCAATGCGGTACGCGCAGCATCCATAGCTACGTTACCACCGCCAACTACAGCGGTTCTTTTAGCGCGATATATTGGAGTTGAGGAATCGGCTTCGTAAGCTTTCATCAGGTTGGCACGGGTCAGGTATTCGTTGGCAGAGAAAACGCCGTTGAGGTTTTCGCCAGGAATACTCATGAATTTGGGAAGTCCTGCGCCGGAACCGATGAATACAGCATCGAATCCTTCATGGTCAATCAATTGGTCGATAGATACAGTGCGGCCTACAATAACATCGGTTTCGATTTTTACGCCCTGTTTAAGGATATTGCCGATTTCTTTACGTACTACTTTGTCTTTGGGTAAGCGAAATTCAGGTATTCCATATTCCAGAACGCCTCCGGCTTTATGCAGAGCCTCGAATATGGTTACATCATATCCTAATTTACGGAGGTCGCTGGCGCAGCTTAAACCAGAAGGGCCGGAACCTATGACAGCTACTTTATGGCCGTTATCGGGTTGTAATGGATTAGCAGGCAAGCCATGTTCGAGCACCCAGTCGCCTACAAAACGCTCCAGTTTGCCAATCGAAACAGGATCGTTCTTTTTGCCGATTACGCAATTTCCTTCGCACTGGCTTTCCTGTGGACATACACGTCCGCAAACTGAGGGCAGGGTAGAGTCGTCGAATATGATACGCGCAGCATCCTCTATATTTCCTTCTTTTACTTTCTGGATAAATGCGGGGATATTGATAGATACTGGACATTGTTCAACACATCCCGGTTTTTTGCACTGAATACAGCGTTCGGCTTCGCTCATGGCTTCTTCCATGTTGTAGCCATAGCATACTTCTTCGAAATTGGTTGCTCTTATTTTTGCTTCCTGTTCGCGAACAGGTACTTTTTCTTTACGAATTGCCATAGAATTATAGAATAATGATTATGGTTTATTGAATATCAGGTTTTTATGTTTATACCGTATTCAATAGTCAATTATTTGTTCAGACCGATTCTGCAATCGTGGTCGTCGTCCATTTTCTTTCTTTCGATCGATTTGTACATGCCCTGGCGGCGCATGGCTTCTTCAAAATCTACCTCGTGTGCATCAAACTCTGGGCCATCAACACAAGTAAATTTGGTTTTTCCGCCAACCGATACACGACAAGCGCCACACATACCAGTTCCATCAACCATCAGGGTGTTTAAGCTGGCAATGGTCTTTATTCCCAGTTTACGGGTATATTCGGTTACGGCTTTCATCATAATCATGGGGCCAATGGTAACGATCATATCGTATTTCACACCCTCCTTTTCAACCAGTTGCGAAAGAGCATCAGTTACAAGGCCTTTCATTCCCTCGCTGCCATCGTTAGTAGCAATGAGAAGGCGGTTGGAAACGGCGGCTAGTTCGTCGCGGTAAACAACCAGTTCTTTGGAACGGGCACCTAAAATGACATCAGCTTTAGCGCCTTTTTCGAACATATACTTAACCTGCGGATAAACAGGCGCAGCGCCTACACCGCCGGCGATGAAGAGGACTTTTAATTTCGAGAGCTCTTCGTCGGTCATTTCAACCAGCTCGGAAGGGCGGCCTAATGGGCCGGCAAAGTTTGCGAAGCTTTCGCCTTCGTTGAGCGCTACAAGCTTGCGGGTCGAAACACCTAAGGCCTGTGTAACAATGGTAACGGTGCCTTTTTCGCGATTATAATCGGATATGGTAAGCGGAACACGTTCCCCTTTATCGTTTACACGAACAATAAGGAATTGACCGGGCATGGCCGACTGGGCAATACGGGGAGCGTGTACATCCATATAGTAAATATCGGGAGCGATGAGCTTTTTCTTCAGAATTTCGAACATGTGATATTTGAGATGTTTGGTTTGTTAAAATGCCAAATTTATAAATATATTCTTAATATCTTTAACCAGATGAATAGCAAAAAGTAAAATTTGTCAGTTTTCGGGAAGCAAGCAAAATCGTACTTTCGGCAGAGCTTATCACAGTGGATGTCTGTTCGCTTTTGTGGTTACAACTGGTCTATATTGTAGATTTATTGCAATGGAACGTTATTTTCTCTAAAATATTTCGTTAATAATTAGAGAATATGCGAATTGTTTTATAATTTACTCCGCGAAAATTACTTATGGATGAAGCATTATTTGCTCTGTATTGTACTGTATTTTCTAAGTTTTTTAGCTTCCTCAGGCCAACATAATCTCCTCAGGTTTTCGCACATTTCAGCGAAAGAAGGGTTACCCCACAGCTTGGTTTTTAGCTTTGACCAAGATAGTTTGGGATTTATATGGATGGGAACTAACAATGGGTTAGCGCGTTACGATGGTTATAATTTCAGGGTTTTTCAACCCGATCCTTTAAAATCGAATAGTATAAGCGATAAGTCTGTTTTTCTGGTACATTGCGATAAACAGGGCTATCTGTGGATGTATCTGCAAGGTAAAGGTTTGAACCGGATGGACTTGAAAACAGAACAATTTCGGCAGTACTATCCAGACAAAAACAAACCGGGATCCATTTCAGGTAATGAAATCAAACAGATTGTTGAAGATGAGGAAGGCTCCGTATGGTTTGCAACCAACAATGGCATCGACAAATACAATCCAATTACCGATAATTTCATGCATTTTTTACCGGCGCAGATGGATCCAAAATCCTCGCCCAGTAATAATGTTTCAAAAATGGTTATCGATAAGAATAGGAATGTCTGGTTTCTAAGCAGTCGTGGTATCGGTTTTCTGGATAGCAAAACAAGGGATGTTACCAGTGTTGGCAAGTTAACATCGCAATCGTGGTCTGATTCTGTTTATTATTATGATATTACGATTGATAAAGATGGCAACATTTGGTATTGTGGGGCTTACGGAGGGTTGTTTCATTACAACATTAGAACCAACACTTTAACCCAATACCTGAAGAACTATATCAATCTGCGTTATTTGTATATCGACAGGAATGACAACCTGTATGTTTATGCCGACAGGCCTGTAAACCAATTGTTTGTTCTTGAAAAGAAGAACCGGGCACAGATGAAGTTTACGGAATACCCCATGTTCAGTACGCAGAACGCTATCGATTACTTCTCATTTTCGGAGGATAGGAACAATAATATCTGGATAACTTCCACACAAGGGCTGGAATGCTTCAATCCAAATACAGGCCTTGTTCATTACAGGGCAAACAATAATTTACCCGGTTCACTTTCGGAAAACAAACTGGTAACCGGTTTTATTGATCGCACCGAAAATCTCTGGTTAAGTGTTTATCGCCTGGGAGTAGATAAGGCCGATTTATTGCAGAAGCCTTTCCGCTGGTACCTTAGTAATGCAGCAAGCCCTGGCAGTTCTATTCCGGGAAACGACATTACTGCTGTTTATGAGGACAGACGAGGCAACATATGGATTGGCACCTTTGGAACCGGTCTTACATGCTATAATCCCAAGCTGGGAACCTACCGGACCATACCCGTACGAATTGATGATAAATTCAAGATTAATTACAATGCCCCATCGGCCATGTATGAGGACGACCAGGGACGGCTTTGGGTGGGTTATCACGATGGTCAGTTGGACCGAATTAACCCTCTAACCTTTCAGATTGAACGTTTCAGGGATAATGTGCCAAAGAATAGCCCATATTATTTTGCGGCCTGGGGAATACGGAAAATTTTACCCGATAAGAATGGGAATTTATGGATTGCCTCAACCAGCGGAGGGGTAATAGAACTAAACAAGAAAACCGGGTCTTTCATTTATCATTCGTTTTTATACGAGAAGGACTTTGCTTCAAATAGCTTTTACAGGACCACATTCATCGATAAAGACAATATCGTATGGGCCGGAACGCAAAATGGCGGTTTAATCCGCTACGAAAGGAAGAATAACCGGTTTACCAGTTTTAAAAATAACAAGGACGATAAGTTTAGTATTAGCAATAATACCGTTTACGCTATTTATGAGGATTCTACAGCCATGTGGGTTGGTACGGCCGGTGGTTTGAACCGTTTTGATAAGCGTTCCTTCAAATTCTATAAGTTTAGAGCGTTGAAGGAGCTTAATACTTGCGCTATATATAGCATTTATGCCGATAAGCAACGCAATTTATGGATGAGCACTGATCATGGGATTCTCTCCTTCAATCCGGAAACAGAAACCATACGGAATTATATCGACAGTGATGGCTTGCCCACCAACGAATTCAGCACAACTGGCCATGCGCAGCGCCGCTCGGGCGAAATATTCTTTGGTACAGCAAGAGGGCTGGTTTCGTTTTTACCTTCCGAAATCACCGAAAATCCCTATAAAGCTAAGCCTATCATCACGGATTTCAGGATATTTAACAGGAGTATTGCTCCGGGCGATAGTTTACACGGCAGGGTGGTGCTTAAAGAACACATATGGGCAACAAAAAAACTGATCATTAAGTACAACGAGAATGATTTCAGTATTGAGTTTTCGGCCTTGCATTTTGCTACTCCCGACAAAATTACTTATTACTACAGACTCGAGAATTTTAACGATAACTGGTTAAGTACCGATTCCAAACGTCGATTTGCTACCTATACAGGCATTCAGCCGGGGAAATATATTTTTCACCTCAAAACGGCGAACAGCGATGGTGAAAACAGTGACCCTTCGGACGAAGTAACCCTTGAAATTTACATTGCTCCTCCATTCTGGCAAACAATGGTGTTTAGGATTACCTTAGGCATATTGATTGTACTGGGTATCGCTTTTTATATGCGGCAACGGTTGCGCGGGTTTAAGAATCAGAAGCTTAAGCTGGAACGAATGGTTCGCCAGCGTACCAGGGACTTGGAAGCAATTAATGTAATGCTTGAAGAAAAGCAGGAAGAAATAAACATTCAGCACGAAGAATTATTGAGCCAGAAGGACCATCTGGAAATAGCAAACGTAAAGCTTACCGAACAGCAGAATAAAATCATTGAACAGAATCTGGAGTTGCACAAACACAGGAATCACCTGGAACAATTAATTCAGGAACGAACCGCCGAATTATTAGATGCCAAGCTTAAAGCCGAAGAATCCGACCGCCTGAAAAGCTCATTTATATCCAATTTAAGCCACGAGATACGGACGCCGATGAATGCTATAGTCGGATTTTCATCGTTGTTGCGCGATAATCATTTTACCGAAGAAGAGTTACGTGGCATCTATAATATCATTATTACGAATGGTGAGTCGTTGCTTGTTTTGATTAATGATATCCTCGACCTTTCGTACATCGAGGCAGGTCAGTTGCGTTTGAAAAATTCCCGGTGCAACCTGAAGGATTTTTTATCGGAAATTTATGCTACCCACTTGCCTGAGGCTTTTAAAAAACGCATAGACCTTAAGCTAGCCATAAACCAATTATCCGATAATTTTCAGATTCATGTTGATGTGGTGCGCATGCGTCAGGTCTTGGATAATCTTATAGGGAATGCTATAAAATTCACGCATTCGGGCGATGTAACCTTCGGAATACAATCGTTAGATAATGAGGTATTGTTTTTCGTGTCTGATACGGGTATCGGCATATCGGGCGACATAGGGAACAAAATTTTCGACCGGTTTACCAAGATTGAAGATAATCCGGATGCTGTATTCCGCGGTACCGGTTTGGGTTTGGCCATTTCGAAGAGTATTATTGAGTTATGGGGAGGTAAAATCTGGTATGAATCGCAAATTAAAGAGGGAACAACATTTTATTTTTCCTATCCTATAAATTCGGGCGATGGGGATAAATTATACAAGGGTTCTGAGATTTCACAGGTAAAAAATGATGCCTCATCTATTTTAAGTGAGAAGGTAGTGTTGGTTGCCGAGGACGAATCGTTCAATTACCAGGTTATTGCTGCCTATTTTAAAGGCACAGGAGCTGTTTTACACTGGGTAAAAAACGGGCAGGAAGCCGTTGATTTTGTGAGGAGCAATCGTCCGGATATTATTCTTATGGATATTAAAATGCCTGTATTGGATGGAAAGGCTGCTACCCGGATTATTAAAGCAGAGAATCCTTCGATTAGGATTATTGCTCAAACAGCCTATGCAAGGCAGGAAGAAATAGACGAATTTTTAGAAGCCGGGTTCGATGGGTACATTGTAAAACCTTACCGGAAGGAAGACTTATTGGCCATTGTGCAAAAGCATATGCTTTAAAGTTACTGGCAAGTATAAAAATTTTAACCTTTCAGCCACTGTGTTGTTTTAAACACAGAATTGGATAGTTCCTGAATGTATGAGCAATGAAACATGGAGGAGTATTTTTATCAATAATGATGATAACCAGCTCTGTAGCAGGTTGTTCATCCAAGAACCAAGATGAGTATATGAGGGGGTACGAAACATTTACAAACGAAAGCAAATTAGATACAGCGATTTTTGCTGCCGGATGTTTTTGGTGTGTGGAGGCTATTTTTAGCGAATTAAAAGGCGTTATAAGCGTGGTTTCGGGATATTCGGGAGGGCATGTAAAAAATCCTTCGTACAAGGAAGTATGCACCGGGCTAACGGGTCATGCTGAAGTATGCCAAATCATTTATAATACAGAGGTAATTACGTTCGACGAGTTGCTCGAAGTTTTCTTTCTTACACACGATCCAACCTCGTTGAATAAGCAGGGAAATGATGTGGGAACCCAATACCGGTCTGCCATATTTTATCATAACAACGAGCAATACCACGCCGCAATGGAATATATCGAAATGCTCGATTCAGATAAACATTTTGAGCGGCCCATTGTAACAACCCTGGAACCATTTACCGAATTTTATAAAGCCGAGGTTCACCATCAGGATTACTACGTACTTAATACAAATGCTCCTTATTGTATATATGTTATTTCGCCTAAACTGCGTAAATTTAAGAATGCCTTTAAGGATAAAATAAAAACTTCCCTGCCGCTTAATTAGTATTGGCTTTGCCGTTTTTATCGCAGAAAGCCTCTTTTTTCTTAATATCGTACGAGCCTTCCGGACCAATAAGAATTGGATAAAGAGGGTTAAGCATTTTCTTTTGCTCGGGGTTGCACATTTTGCGGCAATTCACGAAATGCTCGATAAGGTCTTTTTTGAGCTGAATATAATTTTCGCCCATTGCATTGCTTAGCGAAAATAACACAGCAGTGTCAGGGTTTTCTGTCGATAGTTCTTCAATCACTTTTAACCGCAGGGCTTCCTGTTTGTAGAAAATATTAACCGATCGGTCGAAATAGTTACAAAGTGAGCTGTCATAAGTAGCCCTTTGGCTTTCAGTAAGCTTCACTTCCTCCTTAAGAAAATACCTGAAACGGTCTCTTTTCGAGCGCATTTCTTCTTTCTTCTCTACTTTGCACTTTTCCTTATGGTTCTTATACAAGATGGTAGCAAAGGTAGCTATATTTATTGCGGTAAGAATGATTACCAACCAAGCGCCAAGCTTTATTTTCGAAAAATAATTCATATCTTATTCATTAGCTAGTAAGGCATCGGTATTAGGGTTATTATACGATGCTTTGTATACATCGGTATACGTTTTAACCACATCATTTAAATTTCCCTCTTCGGTATGCAGATATTTCATTTGTCCGCCCACAAAAATCCCCAGTGCAATCCCTATGATAATAATAGCAGTAGCCGCAACTTTAGGGAATATACTGCGAAAAGGCAGGCGTGCAACTTCTATCTCCAAATGCTCCTCTTTTAAAAGGGCATCAATACGGGTGCTCAGATAAGGGTTTACTTCCGGAACAGGAATTTTGTCAAATGCCCTGTACGTTTTTTCTACATCATTTAATAAGATAGTGCAGGCATCGCATTTTTCGAGATGCTCCTGAACTTCTCTTGTTTTTTGGCTGGAAAGCGAACCTTCCATAAAAAACAGAAAATGATTTTGTGCTTGATTACAGTTCATAATCATTGTTTATATAATGTTTTGACACGTTAATATCCAAAAACTTGCGTTGTCATTTAATTTTTGTAATAATTAATCAGTCGTTTCTGTAAATTCATTTTTGCCCGGTGTATCAGCGATTCTACCGAAGAAAATGAAAGGTTCATTATTTCGGATATTTCCTGATACGAGAGTTCATCGTATTTACAAAGGGTAAAAGCAATGCGTTGGTTTTCGGGCAGGCTTTGGATAGCCTGTTGCAGAATCCTGGCCCGTTCGTTATAATCGATGGTTTCGGGCGAGTTATTTGCATTATGATCAACAATTTCGAACCGGGGATTGTCCCCTCCAAAAAAGTTTTCGATACTGCTTACCACATTTTTCCATTTGTGTTTTCGCTTATGGTTAAGCGATTTGTTAATAGCAATGCGATAAAGCCAGGTTGAGAATTTTGATTCTTTGCGGAACAACCGGATGGATTCGAACGACTCGATAAAAACCTCCTGTACAACGTCCTCTGCATCCTCCTCCTGGCGCAATATATTGAAGCAGGTTTTATGCACAAGCTGCTGATATTTCTCTATCAGCTCGCGAAAAGCGTCATTATCGCCTTCAATAACCCGTGCTATCAGTTGTTCGTCGTTCACTTTTGTTCTTAGTTAAAATCGCGTCAGAATAGAATCGTCTTCCGTTTGATCCTTAACTTTATATTTACCCTATAATTCTGTTTTGCCTATTTTATTCATCAGGTACAAAATCCGGTTTTGATGATTAATCATGTACCTTGATGGATTGGCCGGATTTCTTTTCCTTGGGTTTGGGAATGCTGCTACAATCATTGCTGCTTCGTAGCGGGTTAGTTTCGATGCCGGTTTTTTATAATAGACCTGCGCAGCTGCTTCTATACCGAATATCCCATCGCCCATTTCTATCGAATTGAGGTATACTTCCATGATTCGTTCTTTGCTCCAGATGGTTTCTACCAGAAATGTAAAATATACTTCGAGACCTTTTCGCAAATAATTACGACCCAGCCAAAGGTACACATTTTTACAGGTTTGTTGCGTAATGGTGGAAGCGCCACGTATACGTTTCCCGCGTTTGTTGTATTTCTGCGCTTTTTTTATCGCTTCAAAGTCGACACCAAAGTGATTGACAAAGTTATTGTCTTCGCCGGCAATAGCAGCCTGGATTATATTGGGCGACATCTTCTCAATCGGAATCCAGTCGTGCCTTAAGCGGATTTTTTCTCCATGTATTGCCTGCTCTATAACCCTTTGGCACATTAATGGTGTAAAAGGTACAGGGAAGAATCTGTAAATGAGAACTCCCGAAACTGAAAAGATCAAGAATATAATCAGGCTAATCTTAAAAAATCGCCAGAGCTTTTGAATTAAAGGATGTTGCATTGTCATAAACCCATTCAGAGATGAGGTGCGCCACAAAAATAATAAAAATTAAAGCACTTTTTGTAACGAATAGGATGAATGCATGGAAAGCTCGTTAATTCTCTTTTACACGGTTCATTTCATCTTTGATGCTCGATTTTACATTATTTACATTGAACTTACCTCCGAAGTTGAAACTAATACTGAGCCGTACATATGAGGCATCGTATTTTGCCCGGTACATCAGGTTCATATTGGGAACAACAGCCTTCGAATTCAGCACGTCTTTACCAAACATGTCGTTGTATTGCAGATTGATTTTGATGTTTTCCCTGATGCTCTTTGTTATACCCATATTCACTACATGCTTTGGTTTTGCTTCGAATATACCGCTTATAGCACTTGTATTGTACTGGTAGGTTAGGTTTACGGAGAATTTCCATGGTAACTTGTAGCTATGGTAGGTATATACGTAAAACATGGGTTTGGAACGATTGATTATGCTGAGGTTGCTTTCGGTTGAATTATTCCAAACCTTGTCGTATTCCCATCCTAACGAGTTGTAGGTTGTCCATTTGCCCATTTCGTAGGGAAGGTTTAGGGTAACAGCGTAACTTTCGGCCTTATCAAAGTTTTGGGTAGATACATAGGTTGTATTCCGGTTTGCTACATCGGTTTCTACATACATAAACATGGGCGACCGGGTATTTGTGTAGGAGAGGGTTAAGGATGCCATTTCGCGGTAACTTACCGAGAGTTCGAACGCATGCGATATGGACGGTTGCAGCTGGGGATTGCCTTTCATGTACGATAGCGAATCAATATAGATCAGAAAAGGATTTAAATCCTGGTACGATGGCCTTCTTATGCGCCGCGAATACGACAGATTGGATCTTACCAGATTACTGATGCGGTAATCGACCGATGCACTTGGAAATAAATTGAAGTATGTTTTGCTTATTCCATTATTCGCGGTAATGCTGGAATGTTCGCCGCGAAGTCCTGCGCTGGCGCTGAACTTTTGTATCTTCTGGCTAACGATGAGGTATGCGGCCAGGTTGTTTTCCTTATACGATGAATGTTCGCTTTTGTCTGGGTTGCGGGTCCAAACATCGCTGAATAACAGGTAGTCGTTCGAACTTGTATTTTTAATACCTGTTATCTTAGCCCCACCATTGATTTTGGTTTGTGTTGATGCAATTGGGTATAGGTAATCGATAACTGCTGAAAGTACCTGAATATCGTTTTTGTTGTTGTTTTTCTTCATGTAGGCTTCGGGTATAGCGGCATTGATCTGTTCGGAAATATGGTCCCTGTTGGTAATCCCAATGTTGAGGAAGTCCGTTTTAATATCCAGTTTTTGCCCGGCAGTGTCGAAGTTTATACTGTACCCTGCGGTAAACAGGTTGCGGTTGGACAGGTACAACGAACTGGTATGCGTGTTAAACAATGTATTCGACGATAGTTCCCGGACTTCGTTCATGTTGTTGGTAACCGCTGACGATTGAATATAGGATCCGTTGTATACAAAGCTTAACTGGCTCCGGCGATTCAGGTACAGGTTCGTTCCGATTTTATAGGTAAGCGGGAAATGCTCGGTTTTCACTTTGGTTAATTCGTTAACCATAAGAACGGTTTGGCTTCCTGCATCGATATCGCGTATGTAGTTATCGGTGAACCTGATTTTTTGGTCCCTGGTTGAAATATAGGAAAAGAGTTCCATGTGGTTCTTTTTCATCGATACGTCCAAATCTCCCGAATACCTGAAATATTCGCCTTGCGTGAAGTTTGATGTATGTTTTACGTAATAACCGCTTTTTGCCTTGTTTTTGGTGGTGATGTTCACTACAGCATTAGCCGATGCATCATATTGGGCTGATGGATTTCTGATGACTTCAACTTTCGTGATGTTTTCGGAGCTGATCTCGCTCAGTTCGCTCGTGTTGGCTTCTCTTCCGTCGATATAAATTTTGGCAGAGCCTCTACCAAATACCAGTACATTGTTGTCTTTGTTTACAATCAATCCAGGGCTTCTCTTTAGCACATCTATGGCCGATCCCGACTGGGCTAAGGGTGAATTGGTAATGTTTATAACTGTTCTCGACGCGCTTTGGCTCAAAAGCTTTGAGGTAACTGTAACTTCTTTGAGCGATTTTCCTTCTACTTTGATATCGCCAAGGTTAAGTAGTGTATCTTCTATATTCTTATGTATTTTTATGGTTTTCGTGGCCATCGACATCGACGATATTTGAATATAGAAGTCTGGTGCCGATACATCCTTCATCCGGAATGTTGGTTTGTAAAATACTTCGCTCTTAATGAAGGACGAGTCCCGGGTGGAGAGGATAACTATGTTGAAGTAATCGACTTCAAACGAGCTGCTGGAAACCTTTCCGGTGATATTGCATGTGGTTTGAGCCCGCAACAAGCTTGTATTTACAAGCGAAATAAGGATAAGAATGAAGTACGTTATTGTTTTCATTGTGTAAGGGTTTATAAACTTTCGTGTTCAAAAATAAAACCCTGAAGAGGCCAAAGAAAATCGAATAACACAGCTACTTTGTAAAGATTGGGTATATTTAATAAGCCGCTAGTTTACAGAAGTGAAGTGTTGCGTTTTTTAATTAAATAGTTAAATTTGTTGCAACGATGGTTCCAAAATTATTGAAATGCGCAAAATTTAACCTTAAGAATTATGAAAGATCAAGTAAAAATTTCTGATGACATTCAGGAAATCTTTTTATTGGTTCTTAAGCAAAACATTCCTCCCCAGCGCTCAGCAGTTGATGTAATCTCCGATTTACTTCAAATAAGCCAGGATGCTGCATACCGAAGGCTCAGGGGCGACAAACGGTTTGACATTGACGAGATCTTCACTATCTGCAAAGCATATAATATCTCGCTCGATACCATTTTTTCGGTGAAAAGCCAGGGAACCATCTTTAATTACACAAACCTCGATGTTCGCGATAAGGCGAAATACCTGCTTTACATGCAACGGGTGTCTCAATCCATCGAATTACTAAAGGAGGGCAGAAATAACGAGATTATACTCTCTGCCATAGATATTCCCGTATTCCATTTTCTTCCATACACTGAACTGACGCTCTTTAAACTGTTTGCATGGAATAATACCGTGTATAATCAAGGCGGCTATTTCGAAGATTTTCTGGAGGAATTCTTAAGTCCGGATCTTACAGCGTGCTATCGTACGATGGCCGATAATTACGCCCAGGTACCATCAACCGAGCTGTGGACCGTGAATACCATTGATACCGTAATACGGTTAATAGATTTTTATTTTGAAACTGGCTACTTTAGAGATAGGGAAACGCCCACTTTTTTGTGTAATCAGGTAATACAACTAATTGATAACCTAAAAGTATGGGTAGAACGGGGATACAAGAAAACACCCTCTGTAACATATAGTTTTTATGTGAGCGATACCGACCTGGAAAATAACTTTGTGTTGCTGAAGAAGGATTCGCAACTCACCTGTTTATTGAAATTGTTTACTATTAATAGCTTAACAACCAAAGACGAAAGTTTCTGCAAGGAAACCTACAATTGGCTTGAAACATCGAAAAAACGTTCGGTTCTGCTTACCGGAGCTTCCGAGCGAGACCGTTTTCGTTATTTCAATGCCTTGCAGCAAAAGATCCGGTTTATGACCGAGAAGTTCGCAAAAGCCGATGCGTTTAATCCTTCAACTATTTTGTTTGGGAAGGTTCAGGGTGCCCACTAGGCAATAAAAAAGGGATGCAATCGCTTTACATCCCTCTTCATTATTGTGAATTCAATCTATTTTACTGCATACTTCTCAGCCAGCTTCAGCGCTTCATAAACATTCAACACGCCAGCTGTTGATGAAAGCTCGGAAAATTTGATCTTTTCGGGCTTTTTGCCTTCTTCCTTAATGGGTTTAAGAACTTTTAATTTGGGATAGCGAACTACCGACTTCAGGAGGATTTCTTTCAGCTGCGATGCAGTAAGCGATGGATATGCCGATTTCACTAAAGCTGCAGCACCCGCAACCATTGGCGCCGAAAAGCTGGTGCCATCCATTGTTCCGTATTTATTGAACGGTTTGGTAGAATAAATGCGAGAACCAGGTGCAAACAGATCCACCGACTTTTCTCCATAGTTTGAGAAGCTTGCTGCAAGGGTTTTATCCGCTTTGGCTGACGAAGCCCCTATGGTAAGCCAGTTGTTGATCAACGTGTTTCCGAACGTATCTAAATTTGCAGGGTAGTGAACAATGGAATCGTTGTTTTCCGCATCGTTTCCTGCTGCATGAACAATAAGAACACCTTTCGATTGGGCATATTGTAAAGCCTCGTCAACAAATTGTTTTTGGGGAGAGTACGATTTACCGAAGCTACAGTTAATAATATCTGCGCCATTGTTGGCTGCGTAAATAATTGCGTTAGCTACATCTTTATCGTATTCGTCGCCATCGGGGATTACACGAACAACCATTATCTTAACACTATCTGCTATGCCGTTTACTCCTAATCCATTGTTTCGAACAGCAGCAATTACGCCCGAAACAAAGGTACCGTGTTCGGGATCGGGCCCAATTACGTTATTATTTCCATAGTATTTATCGAAAGTCTCAAGATTATCGCCCATTATTTCGGCGCGTGGGTTGAAATCGAGGTTATACTTGTATTTAACCTGCGATTCGAGATATTCTTTATAATCGGTAAACTCCTGGCGATTTATTCCTTTTTTGAGAACGGTAATCATATACTTTTTGATATCGTTCATCTGGTCGTTACCTTCTACTTTAAGCGCCTGAACATCTTCGATTGTGTAGTCTTTCTTTTTCAGAACAGATGAAAGAATGCTGTCGCAAAAGATATAGTTTGCAGCGAAGTTTTGGAAGAGATCGTATGTTTTCTTTGCTTTCTCGTACTTTGTATTGAATTCGGCTTTAATTTTCAGGTAATTATTGTACTCCGCCAAATCTTCGCCCTTAAGAGCTATGGGGTTTACCTGTTTGTACTTTTCGCTCAGGAGCTTATACTGCCTTGTAAGCTCAAGTGTTGTTTGGTTTAAGTTAGCGCCACTCGCATTCCCAATGAAATTCCATCCGTTGATATCGTCGATAAAGCCATTGTTATCATCGTCGATACCATTTCCTGGTATTTCTTTGGGATTTACCCATATCCGTCCTTTTAAATCCTCATGGTTTATATCAACCCCGCCATCAAGCACGGCAACAACAACGCGGGTCATCTTTTTGTCTTTTAACAGATTGTTGTATGCTTTGTCGGTGCTTATTCCTACATATTTATTCTTCTTCGGATCAAGGTGGTGCCAGTTTTGCTGGGTAATGGTCTTTTTATCTTTGCCTTCCGTATTGTTTTGTCCAAAGGTTGTATTTACTGAAACCCCCAATGCAACTAATAACCCTAAACCGCATGTATATAAACTTCTCACGTGTGTAATGCTTTAAAAAAATGTAAATAAACAGAAAACCAATAAATTATAAATCCTATTTTGGAGCGCAAATTTAATGCCTAATTATAACGTTTAAAAATGATTTAAGTTATGTTTAAACAGGTTTGAAAATGAAATTTGGAACCTGAACGCAACTTCTCTTTGGTTTATCAATCTTAAAATAAACTGTAAAACGAATAAATTATGATTAGACAAATACTGCTACTGGTTTTAGTTTCGGGCATAGGCGTGTTTACTATGTCGTGCGAAACTTCTGATAAGCTAAGCCTTACAAATCCTGAGTACTATGTGAATGATACAGTAAACCTCTCTCTTCACGATACGGCTACGTTTGCTAAAGAGAATATTTCTCTTATTTGGAAGGAAGTTGAAGATAGCCGTTGCCCGAAAGGCGCTTACTGTTTGCATGCCGGCTATGCATACCTTACTTTTGATGGTATTTTCAAAGATGCAGCGACTACCTTTGAAATGACCTTTGCTGGGAACGCCAGGATAATAAACGGCTATTCTCTGAAGATTACCGATGTTTCTCCATATCCTGAAGTCGGCAAAGATCCTGGACAAGCAAAAAGTTGCAGGCTGATTCTGGGTAAGCCGGTAGGATTAGTAGCCGGAACAGTTAAAGATTACACCGGGCTTGATGCTTGCGGGTTTATTATTGAGCTTGAATCGGGAATAAAGCTTGAACCGGCGGTTGTAGATCCTGATTTTACGTTTAAGGACAACCAGCGGGTAATGCTTAAATATACTGAATTAAAGGATCGTGCTTCGGCTTGTATGGTAGGCACTATTGCCCAGATAACTGAAATATACGAGATTGTGGAATAAGGCAGGTTGTGTTAGAGTAAGATACAGAAAAAGAGGCTGTGTAAAGTGCTTCGTATTAGCGTAGTCTCAGACTCCGCCTAGCGTACCACGTTGAATTATAGCCAAAAATAAAGATCGTAGTCTTCTGACTACGATCTTTATTGACTTTAGACAGCCTCTTTTACCTCTTCTTTTGATTTAAGCTATAGCAATCTGTTTGGATGGCTTAACCTTGGCTTCTTCCTTTTTAGGAACAGTAATGTTCAGGATTCCATCCTTGTGTTGTGCGGTTATCTTATCGGCGTCAATCGATTCAGGCAGGGTAAAGCTCCGTTTGAAGGTGGAATAGCTGAATTCCCGGCGCATATACTTTCCTTCGCCATCTTCAATCTTGTTTTCTTTTTCGCACGAAATGGTTAGTACATTGTTGTCAATCTGAATGTTGAAATCTTCTTTGTTCAGCCCCGGGGCAGCTACTTCAATTCTGAAGTCATCTTTCCCTTCGATGATGTTTACAGCAGGAGCTTTAACTCCCGAATATCCATCGAAAAAGTTGTTTAACAGATCGCCTCCGAAGAAATCGTCTGCGAGGCGAGGCCAGTTTGTTCTCATCATCGGTAACATAATTAAATCCTCCATTATTTAGTTAAACTTTGTTTTGCTAAACAATTTCAATTTGTGTACCAAGCGCCAAAAACAGACACTTTGACATTTCGGATTATGGTTTTAATGTCAAAGTGACATAGTAGTGCGGGAAAACAGACAGTTAGCGCTATATAAGTTTGTGTATGATGTTATTGTGATCAGGGTAAAGCGCCAGCATCTCATCGCGACTTACTAACCTGAAATCGCTAAAGTGAAACCCTGGTGTAACAACGCATCCCACCAATGTGAACGATGCTTTATCGATAACCTCTGCACCGAAGATTGCACCTGCCGGTATAATGATTTGTGGACGTTGGTTTTCATTTACATCAATGCCTAGAACATAAGGAGTATATTTATTTTCGAAGAATACATGTACCAAAAGCGTCGAACCGTAATGATAATACCATAGTTCATCCGATTTAAGCTGATGCAGCTTTGATACCTGATTGTTGGCAAGTATGTAATAAATACTGGTGGCCAGGTTGCGTTCGCCCGGATATTCTGTCTCTGCTATTTTCGGGCCTATTGTAAGGCTACTTCTGTATATTTCGGCAAAATATCCACCTTCGGGATGCGCCTGCATACCAAGTTTATCAACAAAATCAACAACTTCCATAATTCTATTTTTATGCCAAATAAAAGCATTTATTTTATTCCAAATATTACCATTTAAATGTATTTTTACATTCCTAAAAAAGAAATAATTATGGCTGAAGTTGCTAATCCTAAAGTAATTCTGAAAAAGAAACAAGTTCCAACAATTGTAGAATTTTGTCTTGAAGAAGCGATTGAATTTAGTGTAAAACAGCAAACTTTCCCTGATACGGATTGGGAGATAGAAATGAAGATGAAAGACTTCAAAGCTGCTGTGCTTTTGGGTATGTTCTTGCGCGAAAACCGCATCGATATTGATGGTATCGACCCACAACGTTATAAAAAATCAGCAAAGAAGGCTGACGAAAAACCTGAACCTCCTGCAAAGGAAGAAAAAACAAAGCAGGAAAAGTCTGCATCTAACCTGATGACTCCTGCTTCAGATGATCAGCCAACTTTGATCTAAGATATATTTTATTGAATGAGAAGCCCTGATGGAAGTAACATTGGGGCTTTTTTATGTTTAGCAATTATTATTATAACCAATGATCCAGGACAATATAATAGGTGCCCCTTGTAGAACCATTCCCGACGAGGCTTTTGGCGTTAAACCCATTGTACGTATTAGAAATATTGAAGCAATCGTTCATAACTTCTTGCTATTTAAGGCGCAGGCTGATAAAACAGGTTCTATATGCGCAGCTGTGCTAAAAGCAGAAGTGCACGGCTTACAGATGAAAGATGTAGCGCCGGCATTATATAATGCGGGAACAAGGCACTTTTTTGTCGCCGAACTATACGAAGCAATAAACCTGAGAGAAATTATTCCACACACGGATGCAAAGATTTACACACTGGCCGGAATATTGGATAATGAGGAAATATATTTCAAAACGCATCACATTATTCCGTGCGTCAATTGCTTAGAGCAATTAATCCGGTGGAATAACTTCTGTAAGGCGAATGGGAATGGTTCTGTAATTATTCATCTCGATACACACATGAATCGGCTGGGATTGCTCGATGATGAAGTGGAGATTTTAAGCAAGAATTATGAGAGCTATATGTCTCACCTTACGGTCGAATTTTATATGAGCCATTTCTATGATATTAAGGGAGATGATTTTACCAATTGTAACCGACAGATTGGTATCCTTAGGGATTATTTAAAAATATTGCCCAAAGCGCCTGTTACCTTTGCATGTACAGACAGTGTAATTCTTCTGAACAATAAAGACGTTAACTTTGATATGGTTCGAATAGGAATTGGCTTGGTTGGTGGGGCGCCTAACGCATCTCGTCCTGTATCTCCTGATGCACAACATACGCTTGAAATATACGCCAGGATCTCGCAAATAAAGAAAATACCTAAGGGGCAGACAGTCGGTTATGGCGGATCCTATACTACCAAAAGAGATACCGTAATGGCATTGGTTCATATCGGTTATAAAGATGGTTATTTGAGATTATTAAGTGAGCTGGATTCTTCTCCTAAAGGCGTTTATATGTGTATTGATGGCTATCGGGCTCCGATTATCGGGAAAATCTCGCTCGACGCTACAACCATTGATGTAACCGATATTCCCGAAGATGTACTGAAGAAAGCGAAATATGCCGAAGTAGTTGGCCCCAACGTTGATATTAAATTTCTAGCCGATAAATCCGGTTGTTACGAAATTATGGTCGCACTTGGCAGGGACAATAAAAAAATGAGTGATTACACGTTAAAAGAATTCGAACGGATTTATGTTAGTAAATAAAACAAAATGACACGTTTACTTCTTCTCGCTACTCATGCGATAACTCATCGTGCTCCACTTTTATTAATTTAGAATTAACATTTCTTAACACTTCGTTATAATACAGCCCGTTAAATTTGCGTATTCCGAACGATAAGCAGGAGAATATTGTTCGGCTACCAAATTGAAATTTAACAATAACTGAGGTTGTATGTATGAACATCGTTGTTAAAAATCTTACAAAGAAATATGGTTTACAGAAGGCCGTAGATGATATCTCGTTTGAGGTTAAAACAGGCGAAATTCTTGGTTTTTTGGGTCCTAATGGAGCCGGAAAGACCACTACAATGAAGGCGATTACGTCTTTTCTTGCTCCCAATTCGGGCAGTATTGAGGTAGGAGGGATTTCGGTTACTGAACATCCCGAAGAAATTAAAAAGTACATAGGATATTTGCCCGAAAATAACCCGCTTTATGAGGATATGCCCATTATCGATTATTTGCGTTTTGTAGCAGAGTTACAGGATATACCCAAAGCGGAAATCGGTAGAAGAATTTTTGAAATGATCCGTATTTGTGGAATCGAGGGAGAAAAGCACAAGAAGATTGGCGAATTATCAAAGGGTTACCGGCAACGTGTTGGGTTGGCTCAGGCATTGATACACGATCCGCAAGTATTGATACTCGACGAACCCACTACAGGTCTCGATCCTAACCAGATTGTTGAAATTCGCGAACTCATCCGCAAAATAGGCAGAGAGAAAACGGTGATTCTTAGTTCGCACATTCTTGCTGAGGTAGAAGCCACCTGCGACCGCATTATGATTATCAATAAAGGAAAGATTGTGGCTGACGGAACTCCGGAGAATCTTCGTAAGCAGGCTACAGGTCGCGAAATGCTGAAACTCACTATAGAGGATGGCGATAAAGATGCCATTTTTCAGGCACTTCAAAAAATTGAAACTGTCGAAACCGTTGATTTCGGTAAGAACAACCAGGCTTTCGAGGTGCAAAGCAAGCCAGGCGAAACATCCCGGAGAGCAGTTTTCCAGCTCTGCGCTGCCAACGGATGGACGCTCACAGAACTTACGCCTATCGAAACCAAATTGGAAGATATATTCAGAGAACTTACGTTGAATTAATTGAATGTAATAAACTATGAACAAGATATGGACAATAGCCCGTCGCGAGCTAGGTGTATTCTTCGATTCGCTTACGGCCTATATACTTTTAGTTGTATTCCTGGCATTCACAGGAGCTTTTACCTGGCTGTTTATGGCCGATGTTTTCCTTTATAACCAGGCCAGCATGCAATCCTTCTTCAATGTTGCTTACTGGACGTTCTTTGTTCTAATTCCCGCATTAACCATGCGTTTGATTGCGGAGGAAAAGAACTCTGGAACATTGGAGCTGCTGCTGACCAAGCCGGTTTCGGACTGGCAGGTTATTCTGGGTAAATTCACTGCCAGTCTTGTATTGGTTGGGATTGCTCTTGCGCTTTCGTTGCCGTATTATATTACTATTGCGTCTATCGGACCTATCGATCATGGAGCAGTTTGGACAGGCTATCTGGGGCTTTTGCTGATGTGCGCAACCTACATCAGCATTGGTATTTTCACGTCGTCCATCTCCGACAACCAGATTGTGAGCTTTCTGCTGGCGCTTTTTATTGGGATATTTTTCCATTGGATTTTTGATATTGTGGCTTCAACATTTACGGGTGTGCTTGGCGAAGTGTTCAGTTTCCTGAGCGTTTCAACGCACTACGACTCGGTATCGCGCGGTGTTATTGATAGTAAGGATATCATATTCTTTCTATCTATCATATTTATTGCACTTATAGCATCCGAAGCCTCTTTATCCAAACGAAATATCGTTGATTAAATTTTTCAGACTCATGAAGAACCGCAAACAGATTATTTCCAGCATATTGTTAATCATTGGAGTGGTTGCATTGATTAACATTTTATCGATAAATTACTTTGTACGTCTCGATTTTACTGCCGATAAGCAATATACCCTGAGTAAGGTCACCAAAAACATTTTAAAGGATTTAAAAGAGCCGGTTACCGTTACCGTATACTTCTCGAACGATGTGCCTGCGCTCTTATTGCAGGCCAAAAAGGACTTCAAAGATATATTAACGGAATACGCCAACCGGTCGAAACATAAGGTTGTATACGAGTTTATCGATCCGGCCGATGACGAAACCAAGCAAAAAGCCCAACAAGCAGGTATTGCACCGAGGGTTGTAAACATGCGCGAGAAAGATCAGGTGAAGCAGCAGATGGTATTCCTGGGAGCCATTCTGCAGATGGGCGATCGGAAGGAGGTAATTCCTGTAATTCAACCCGGTGCTGCCATGGAGTACGATTTAACCATGGCCATAAAGAAATTATCGGTAGTTGAGAAACCATCCATTGGTCTGTTGCAAGGGCAGAAGGAGCCTGATCTTGCAGGGATTCATCAGGCGTACGCGGGAATGAGCGTTCTGTACAATGTTGAACCGGTTTATCTAAAAGATACATCGTATTTTCTTAATAAATATAAGACATTGATGATTGTGGCTCCGAAGGATTCCTTTCCTGCATCGTACCTTGCGCAAATCGACAGGTATGTAAAAGAAGGAGGGAACCTTTATATAGCTATGGACAGGGTGGATATTGATCCGGAAACCAATGCCACATTCGCCGTAAATACCGGACTCGAGCGTTGGCTGAAAACCAAAGGCCTCACCATCGCTGATGATTTTGTAGTTGACCAGCAGTGCGGACAGATTACAGCTCAGGTAGGACCTGGTGCTTATCGGATTATTCCTTTCCACTATCTTCCGAATGTTAACAATTTCGCCAACCATACAATTACCAACGGGTTGGAATCGATGCTTTTCCCTTTTGTAAGCAGCATGTCGTTTACGGCCAACTCTTCCCGTAATTTTGTTCCGTTAATCTTTACTTCCGAAAAGGCTGGTACACTGCCAGCGCCAGTCTACTTCGACCTGAACAAGGAATGGACTGAAGCCGATTTTCCTCAGAAATCACTTCCTTTGGCAGCAGCACTTGTTCCAAAATCAGGTAAAGAAGGGAAAATGGTTGTAGTGGCCGACGGCGGGTTTGCTGTAAATGGCGACGGACAGCAGCAGCAAGAGATTCAGCCTGATAATGTTAATTTTATGGTTAACGCCATTGATTGGCTTAGCGATGATACCGGCCTTATAGAGTTACGCACAAAGGGCGTTACTACACGCATGCTCGACGATCTATCCGATGGAACACGGACTTTCCTTAAGTATTTCAACTTTTTACTTCCTATAGTTTTAATCATCGGTTACGGAATCTACCGCATGAACCGTAACCGCAACATCAGGCTAAAAAGAATGGAGGGAAATTATGTTTAAAAAACTGAATACGAGAACGCTACTTGCCATTTTTGGCGTTTTGCTCGCTATTGTAATTGTTAGCCAATTGCTTAAAAGTAAACAGGGAGACCGTAATTTTGAAAGCCAGCTTTTTACAATGGATACATCCCGGGTGAAGACAATTGTTATTTTCCCTAAAGGAAGCAAGGATGAGGTAAAGCTCGTGAATGCTGATCATAACTGGACTCTTCAGTACAAAGGGAAGACTTACAGGGCAGACCAAAGCATACCCAAGGGAATGCTTGCCGAGCTGATAACCATGAGAGCTGAACGTATTGCAGCCACAGAGCAAAGCGAATGGTCGAAGTTTGAATTGTCCGAAGACAGTGCTACACACGTAAGGTTAGAATGGAAAGGCAAGATAATGGCAGATTTTTACGTAGGTAAATTTTCGTTTCAGCAGCCAAACACAATGACAACATACATTCGTCTGGCCAACGACGATAAGGTATATGCTGTAAGCGGCTATATGGCTATGACATTCAACCGGAACCCCAACGATTTGCGCGATAAAACACTGGTTAACGTAAACGCAGGCGACATAACCAAGGTATCGTTTGCCTATCCAGCCGATTCATCATTTACATTAACCCGCGAAAAGAATACGTGGAAAATCAACGGAGAACCTGCGGATTCAGCAAAAACAGCTGAATTCATAAGCGGACTCTCACGTCTTACCTTGTATACCTTTGCCGATGATGCTATACAGCCTGGGAAGCAATTATTTACTGTAAATATCGAAGGGAATAATTTTAAACCTGTTCAAATAAAAGCATTTGAGGCTGATACCATCGTAAAATACCTAGTAACGTCAACTTTAAATTCCGGCGTACGTTTTGACGCAAGGAATGGAGAGTTGTTGAGCAGGGTATTTGTTGGGAAAAACAGGTTCAGAAAGGCTTATAAATAGTCAAGTAAAATAGATCACCACCATGCCGTAACAGATTCGTTTGTTACGGCTTTTTTTTCTTTTACTGTACAATTACAGTCCCAATCATGTCCGGATGAATGTTGCAATGATAAGTATATGTTCCGGCAGCAGTAAACTGGCGTTTGTAAGTACCTCCTGAATTGATACTCCCACTGTCGAACAAATCGTCATCACTAGTCACTGTGTGGGGCGAAGCATCTTTGTTAGTCCACGTCACTGTTGTATTAACGGGTACAGTCATGTTTACTGGCATAAAACCATTGCTCTGTATGGCAACTTCGTAAGTGCCAAGTACATCTTCGTCGTCTTTCGAATCCTTACAACTGCTTATCAGTAAAACCTGAAGGGTAGCTATCAGTGCGAATGCGAATATTCTCATAATAAGTTTCATAGCGGAGGGTTTTAAGTTTCAATCATAACAAATGCTGTAATTTATTGTTCGTCATGGTACAAGAAATAAGGATGGATCATTTAACAAATCGCCCGCACTGGCATGATATTGGAGAGATGAACGTGTATAATCAGGAATAAACTTTTTTTTCTATCTAAGTAGATGTATTTTTATCCCGCTGCAAAACAAGAAACAAACTTGAGCCAGCAGATGTTTTTACACAAATTTTTGTTTTACTATGACGGATCATTCGCATAGCCACGAAATAAAGACCAGGTGGGTAGTGCTAATTACAGCCATTACAATGGTTGTAGAAATTTTTTATGGGTTGGTGACGAATTCCATGGCATTGCTGGCTGATGGTATTCACATGGGTTCTCATGTATTGGCCATTGGTTTAACCTGGTTGGCTTACGTTGTTGTTCGTCGCTTATCCAAAACGGCTAACTTCAAAGGTAATACAACAAAGATACTTTCGCTTTCGGGCTATAGTAGCGGATTGATGTTATTGATATTTGCATTTGTTATTCTTATTGAAGCGATTCAGCGGTTTTTTAACCCTTCAATTATTCAATATGGCAATGCCATTTTGGTTGCCATCATTGGACTTATTGTGAATATCGTATGTGCCTTTATCCTGCATCATGAACATGAGCATACCGACCATAACATAAGGGCTGCATACCTGCATGTAATTGCCGATGCCTTAACCAGCGTTACGGCCATTGCAGGTCTTTCTGCTGCTTGGCTTTGGAATATCGTATGGCTAGACGCATTAGGAGCCATCATCAGTTCGTTTGTTATCATCAAATGGTCGATAGGTTTACTAAAGGATTCAGGTAAGTCTTTGTTGGACATGACATAGTATCAGCTCAAACAAAAGAACCGTCTTTTTTGTTAGTTAGGAGTATACCCTAATTAACGAAAATTATGAATATAGATCGACTCCTTGAATATAATCCTGTATTACTTGCCTTATTCGCTACATTGTTTACGTGGGGTGTTACTGCACTGGGTTCTTCCATGGTATTCTTTTTCAAGACCATTAACAAGAAGATTTTAAATTGTATGTTGGGCTTTGCAGCAGGCGTAATGATAGCTGCAAGCTTCTGGTCGTTGCTAAACCCTGCTATTCTGATGGCTGAACAAGAAGGCTCTGTTCCTTGGGTTCCTGCAGTAGTCGGTTTTCTTGCCGGTGGAGCATTCCTGTTTATTGTAGATAAGATATTACCTCACTTGCACATGGGTCTTTCGCGCGATAAAGCCGAGGGAATTAAGACTACTTGGCAAAGAAGCGTATTGTTGGTTATGGCCATTACGCTGCACAACATACCCGAAGGATTGGCTGTGGGCGTAGCATTTGGAGCACTTGCCAGCAATGCCGATCCGCAGGTATTAGCGGGTGCAGTAGCCTTGGCTATTGGTATTGGTTTACAGAATTTTCCTGAAGGAGCTGCGGTTTCGGTTCCCCTGCGGCGTGAGGGTTTTTCGCGGTGGCGCGCATTCAATTACGGACAGCTTTCGGGTGTTGTAGAACCCATTGCCGGCGTGCTTGGCGCTTACATGGTTCTGGCGATAAAGCCGCTTTTGCCTTATGCCTTGTCGTTTGCAGCCGGAGCCATGATCTTTGTTGTAGTTGAAGAGCTGATTCCCGAGTCTCAAAACGGCAATGAAACTGATTTATCTACGGTAGGAGCAATGCTCGGTTTTACAACCATGATGATGCTTGATGTGGCGTTGGGGTAGATTACACATTTATTTCTCCTGTATCATTCAATCCAAGAATTCGGGCCGTATCTTCAAATACCTCTACAATACTTACGGATGCAGGGAATATTTCTAATCGCTGAAACATGTCCAGGTGAATTCCAGCATAGTAGGCAATGGCAGCTTTAATTAAATCGGAATGACTTACTATGACAATGGTTTCTGAAGGATGAACGGTCCGAAGCTGCTCAATACCGGCAATTATTCTTAATTGTGCTTCTGGCATCATTTCTCCGCCAGGGATACGCGTGGTGCTTCTGAACGAATTGAAGCGCTTGAATACCGGATCGGTTTTAATTTCGTCAAAGGTTTTGTTAGTCCAGTTTCCAACGTTTATTTCCAGAAAATTTTCGTTGGGAATGATCATGAGATTATGCACTGCGCCCAAAGGTTTCGCAGTTTCTAATGCACGCTCCAGCGGACTGCTATAAATGGCATGAATGTTTATGTGTGATAAACGTTGGGCAAGCATTTCAGCCTGCAATCGACCTTCCTCATTAAGGTGTACGTCGGGGTGCCGTCCTGACAGGCGTTTACCAACCGAATTGGTCATACCGTGCCGTATGAGAAGAATTTTAGTCATAATTATAAAACTTACAAACCGCCTATTTGTTTAGAAGAAATTGAGATGTATTCAAATGCTTGAATGAGAATGCTTTTTAATCAATAATTAATGTATAAACCTTTAATTTCATTGTTTTGAAAGTAGGTATATTAACGTTTCACCGGTGCATCAACTATGGGAGCTATTGGCAGGCGCGTTGTTTGGCTGAGGCTATGAAAAAGCGTGGACACACGATTGAAATTCTTGATCATTACTCAAATAAAATAAATCTGGCAGAATGGAAATGTGCATTGCAACCTGTTTTACCGGCGTTTATTCCTTCATCGGATATTCCTCTTTATCGTAAAAAAATTGTAAGTTTTTTTGAAGCTTTTGAAGATCTTCCTCTTTCTAAGTCTTTTCCCCTGGACAATCCAGAACAGATGGATAGTTACGATCTGGTGATTGTAGGAAGCGATGAGGTGTGGAACCTTTCACATCCCTGGTATGGCTATTACCCCATTTTCTATGGCGATGGTATTCAGGCAAAACAGGTAATTGCATATGCTGCCAGCTTCGGAAATTACGATGCATATGCAAGTCTGGAAAAGGACTGGGCTGAAAAGCTCCGGCAATTTGAGCGAATCTCTGTGCGCGATAAGAATTCTCAACGCATTATTAAAAGTGCTTTAGGATGGGATGTTCCGCAAGTACTTGATCCATGCTTTCTGTATCCTGTTAATCCATACCCAATGGCACTTCCGTTTTTACAACCTTATGTAGCGGTTTATGGGCATAATTTTTCCGAGAATTTTATTGCTAATAGTAAGGAGTTTGCTCGTTCCAGAGGTCTTCCTCTTATAAGCATAGGATACCGTAACGATTGGGCGGATGAACAATGGCTGACTGCCGGTCCACTTGAGTTTTCTGCATTTATGCACAGTGCTCAGGCTGTAGTCACCAACTTTTTTCACGGTTGTGTTTTTGCTTTAATCAATACCAAGCCTTTTGTATGTGAAACTTCATCCTATCGGAGCTTGAAGGTTCAGGGCCTCATGGATACCATTGAAGCGCAATCTTACATGGTACAGGAGCAAACACCCTTTGCAACTTATAATGAAAGGCTGGCCGAACCATTGAGTAGAGATATCATTCGGAATATTGAGGCCCTGCGCTTATTTTCATCCGAGTGGCTTGATAAAGCTCTGTCTTATAATCCATCCATTCGCCATGAATTTGTTTAGCCCCAGGGATATTGTGGACTCAGGTTTATGTATAGGCTGTGGTATATGTGTTGCCCAATCACGACGCAAAAACATGCTGAGCAGCATGCGGTTTGATGCGTATGGGAATCTGAAGCCGCAGGGTTCTTCGGGATGGTTTAAACAGAAGTCAGAAGAATTCAGCGCTATATGCCCTTTTTCGCCGGTAGCAGAAAACGAAAACGAGCTTGCTGTTAAACTTTTTCCCAATGTTCCGATAAGCAATGTAGCTGTAGGCCGCCATAATGCTAATTTTGTTGGTTATGTTGCAGAGGACGACTTCCGCATGCAGGGTAGTTCCGGGGGCATGGTGACATGGGTTGCTGTGGAGCTGCTGCGCAGAGGGTTAGTGGATGGCATTGCGCATGTTGTGGCTTCTAATGATCCGCAGAACGAAGGGAGATACTTCTCTTACCGAATATCCCGCAGCGAAAAGGAAGTTAGGATGAGCGCCCGATCGCGCTATTACCCGGTTGAATTATCCGAAGTGCTTACAACCATAGCTGAAGTGCCAGGCCGATACGCTATAATTGCCATTCCCTGCATGATTAAAGCGGTTCATCTTTTACGTAATAAGGATCCATTGTATCAGGAACGGATTCGATATACCCTTGGCCTTTTTTGTGGCCATATGAAAAGCGCGCGATTTGTTGAGAGTATTGCATGGCAGATGAAAGTTCCAGTTAAAGAGATCAACCGGGTTGAGTTCAGACAAAAGAGCCAGGATCATCCCGCCAATTGGTACAGTGCAAGGTTCCAGCTCAACGATGGGAGCATCGTTAATAAAGATTGGTGGAATTTATCGGATGGCGATTGGGGTGCAGGCTTCTTCATGAATTCTTCATGTAACTTCTGCGACGATGTGGTTGCTGAAACTGCCGATATTTCTTTTGGCGACGCATGGGTTGAGCCTTATTCCTCGGATTGGAAGGGTACCAATGTTGTGGTTGTGCGTACTTCTTTTATGAAAGAGCTGATTTTAGATGGAATTACCAAAGGTCAATTGCAGCTGCAAGAAGTGAATGCCCGGTTTGTAGCGCAAACACAGGCTGCGGGGTTAAGGCAACGACGCGAAGGTCTTGCATACAGGCTTACCTGGGCTGCACATGGTGTAAAACCTATTAAAAGAGTGCGGCCTGATGCAAATAAACCGGCAAAGGCACGCAAAATCATTTACAGGATGCGATACTACATGGCAAAGTGGAGCCATCGTCTGTTCTGGCTTTCGCGAAAAATACAATGGCCTTTCCTTTACTTGTTTTGGGCGCGTAGTGTGGCTGCAATATACCATGGAATGGCTTATAATAAAGGGGATGTGGTGGGAATGGTTAAGCGGTATAGAGGGTTTAAAAAACCACAGATCACCCCTAAATCCCCTGAAGGGGACTTTGGCTCCGTTGTGAAACAGTGATGTTAGAAAGGCAATTTTGGGATAAAACGGATTTCGGGTAAGAGCACACTACTAACATGTCGGTTCCCCTTCAGGGGTCAGGGGTTGTCAACTCTTCCTTTATTTTTCTAATTACCGTTTCCCAAGCTCCTTCCGTTGGCTGCCGGAATAACCTCATGCTAGGATACCACGGGCTATTGGTGCGATCTTCCATCCAACGCCAGTCTGCCTTCTTTTTTAGCATGAGCCATACCGGCGTATTGACTGCGCCTGCAAGATGTGCTGGCATTGAATCGACACTAATCAATAAATCCAAGCTGTGTATGAACCGGGCATAATCCAGGAGCTTCATTTTACCGGGATATATACCAAAGGTTTTATCCCATCCTGCTAATTCAGGATTATACTGAAGGATGTAAAAGCTAGTTCCTTTTTTTTCTCCTAATTGCTTTATAATTGAGAATGGTATATTACGCGATTGATCCCAGTCGCCGGCTTGCCATACCAGGCCGATTTTTAAAGCACTGTTTTCGTTGGGAAGCGAAATAGGATGAACATGCAAGTAAGGTGATTCAGATGGTATAGAAGACAGCGTCGTTCGGAAAGCGTGCGGTAGCTCCATCAGCTCGATGTCTATATCGTAAGTAACATCAGGTGTTCCATTATGAAGTGGAATGAGTCTGTCAATTCCTTTGGCTGTTGTGAGTAATTTGAGTAGTTCAGGTTGCGCCCAGACAATGACTTCCGAAGCAATTTCTTTCAGAAGGGCTGTGTAGCGAATGAACATAATGGTGTCGCCCAAACCGTGGTAACAACGCACAAGTACACGCTTGCCATTCAAAGGTGTACCATCCCAAATGCATTGATAATGCCTGGGCGTGTTTAGGTAATCTCTGTTGATACCCGATTTAATTACTTTATCGCTGAACTTCCACGCTTCTTCGAATGCCCCATGGCGCATGTGCCAGATCCATGTGTCTGAACCTTCAAGCGTTTCAAGCATATCGCTTTATCATAGTAACGCAAAACTCTGCGAACTCTTCAATATTACGGGGGGCACTGGTATGATGCGGTTGAATCCCTTTCGATTCGGGTGTAAAGCAGAAAGTAACAGTAAGATCGAACTCATCCAACGCTTTCATCATGTGGTCGAACCATTTATCGGCATCGGGGCGGAGGAAATCCGCCCAGCTTAGACCAGTTCTTAGCTTTTTAACATTGAGTCTTCGCATCCATTCAATGGCTTTATCCAGCCGATGATCTTCGAAATGAAACCACTGGCACAGGCCAAATTCAGGTGTGTAATCCGAAAAATGTTTAAGCGCCAGTTTGGGTGTACCATCTTCCTGCAGCAAACCCATGTAAAAATGTCGATAGTAGGATGACCCTTCGGCTTCGCGATGACGCGTTGTGGCTTCCCACATTTTCGGCAGATCGAACAGGCTATACCAGTGGATCCTGTCTACTCGGCCCGAAAGCAATTCAGCAGTACGGCGAAACCCGAATTCCTGAACTTCTTCGGCACCAAAAGTGGAAACACCTACCTCGGTAACCCATACTGGCAGGTGAGTAACTGCCTCAATTTCCGAAATTTTGTCGGGCCACTCATTAATGGTCCAATGGTTCCAATCGAGGGGGAAGCCATGAACAGCCACTGCATCCATGTCATCCAGTACGCCTGCGTTTTTTAGGCGTACCAGGAAGTTTGCGTCGATGGGAGACATTCCTCCCAAAACACGCAAAATTCCTGGGTTTTCAGCTTTAACCGCTTGTGTTGCCAGTTTAACCATTTCGGCATATATCCTCCATTCCGGATCGACCTCAAAGTCCCAGTGTGACTTGTTATTGGGTTCGTTCCAGAATTTAACTGCTTCAATCATAAATGTTTATTTTTCTTTTATCTTAATTTGAATGGCTCGCCGACGTTTGTCCGTAATTTTAGTTCTTTTGCAGATGTATACTTCCGCTTCAGGATGTCCTGTTATCTCAAATCCTGAACTCCTCAGCATGGCTTCGGTACAGGCCCTATTGGGTATCCACCAGTTCGTAGGATCGTGCGAATAGCGGTGTTCGATAAAATACATCTTTGGGAACGTGAGATTTTGGAATATGTCTGTTTCCCAGAATTCATAATCGCTCTTAACAGGTTCTACATGGTCGCTTCCCCGTTGCATGGACTGGAAGATAAGCAGATCCTTGGCTACATACTCGTGTATAAGATCGAGGGCCAACAGGGGGTGGCGTAGATGATATAAAACGCCCATGAAGATTACGACATCGAACTTTTGGCCAAGAGATGCTACGTCATATACCGACATATTAATGAATTCTATTTCTGTGCCTAATATTTTTGAGGCATAGCGTGCCTGAGCAAGGTATTTGTTGTCCGAATCGATTCCTACTACATGGGAAGCGCCTCTACGCTTCATTTCGATTGAATAGAATCCGGCGTTACATCCTATATCGAGTACGGTTTTTCCGCTCAAATCCTGCGGTATAGCATGCGAAAAGCCGCTGTACTTGATGTTTGGGTAGTCTCCTAAAAAATGATTGGGAGCTGTTTGTATGCCATTTAAATTTATGTTATGGAACCACTTTCCGAGTTTTTCAATGTTTTCCTTAATCTGCTCCGTGGTAGCTTCGCCAGTGCTTACGGTTTGAGTGTTCATTTTTAATATAATTAATGTGGGTAATGGGGTTTATTATTATCAATGTTGTATGATTCTAGACAATAGCCGGGGGAAAAAGTTTAGTATTGCTTCACCTATTTATCCAGCAGCAAGTCCACTGGTTAGATGTTCTACAAGCCAGCGGTAATAGGTCTTTTTGTGCATTAAATCGAAATGAGAGCCCGATTCAATGATCTTCCCATTCTTCAATATCATGATAACATCCGATTTTACGATGGTTGTTAACCGATGTGCAATGGTAATGGTTGTTCTTCCTTTGGTTAGCTGAGCAATTGCTTTTTGCACATTGGCTTCCACTTCAACATCCAGCGAAGCTGTAGCTTCATCTAGAATCATAATGGGTGGATCTACTAGAACGGCACGGGCAATTGCAATACGCTGCCTTTCGCCCAAGCTCAGGTTACTGCCACGTTCGCCGGCTAAACTGTTGTATTCGTCGGGCATTTCCATAATTCTTTCGTGAATATTGGCGACTTTGGCAGCTTCTATAATTTCAACCATCGATGCATCCTTCTTTCCATAAGCAATATTGTTTCGTAGTGATTCATTAAAAAGCAACGGTTCCTGAAGCACAATACCAATGCTGTTTCGCAGCGACTTTTGTTTTATGGAGCGAAGATCCATGCCATCCAGGTAAATAGCGCCTTGCTCGGGGTCGTAAAACCGCTGGATAAGCGAAATGATGGTTGATTTACCCGAACCTGAAGGCCCCACTATGGCAACCGATTGCCCGGGATTGATCTGAAAACTGATGTCATCGAGCAGGTAATTCCTGGCATTCCTGTAGCGAAAACTCACGTGGTCGAAGCGGATCTCACCTTTTATGTTTTTTAGGGTAACGGCGTTTGGCTTATCGCCTATGAATTCCTGGTTATCGAGTATACCAAAAATATGCTCGAGCGAAACCGTTGCGGTGCGTAATACCCGATAGGTATTTGTAAGGGAATTAACCGGTCCGAAAAGGCTGGATATATATGCAAGAAAAGCAACCAGCGTTCCAATTGACATTTGGTTAACGATAATCAGGTATGTGCCGGCGCCAATGGCCGCTATGCGTGCCAAAACAACTACAAACCGTTGCGATGTTCCTATTAGCGAATCGTAATAAACGCCTTTATTTACCTTTTCGTTGGCCCGGTGCACATTCTTCATGAAGCGCATCTTTTCATTGTCTTCCATCGCAAAGCTGCGTACAGTAACAATGGACATCAGCACTTCATTAAAACGGGTATATATTTTTGCCCACTGGTTCATCAGGAATTTTTCGCGTTTAACCTGCTTTGGGGATGCCCTTAGCGCGATAAGTGTTGGTAAAGGAGCAAAAACCAAAACCAGAAGCGTCATTCTCCAGTCCATTCGGAACATTACACCCAAGGCCATTACTAAGAATAAGACCGAAGGCAGGACGTTGAAAAATATTTCACTTACTGCACCTACAAATCCTTGTATTGAACGTTCCATCTTCATCATAATGGAGCCAACACCTTCTTTCTTGTGAAAATCGGAAGGAAGCACATGAAGTCTGCCAACGGTTTCATTCAACAGGTTATATTGTACTTTGAGGCGAACGTCCCATCCCATCCAGTTGGAATAGGCAGATGCAAAATTTGACAAAAGCGAAACCGTGAAGAACAGGATGATACCGTAAACGAGGTATCCCATCTGCTCTGATGTTCCTATATGATCGATAATTGCTTTTATGATAACCGGCTCTGCAACGTTTACAGCAGCTACAAATGTTGTTAAAAGCAGAATCACAGCGATTCTTCCTGAGTATGGTTTTACCAGTTTTAGTGCCCGTAGAATGTACCTCTTTCTCATTAATGCCGTTTGCATAGGTAACTTGGTTTATACAGGGTTTCTTCAATGCATAACAAATTAGAACTAATTGTGTTGCTTTGTAGAAGCTGTAAACAGGAGTGTACAGGTATTAAAAATTTAGGTTTCCGGCAAGCGGAATTTCAAATTTCTCATTACATTCGTTTCCCGAACGCTTATTCTTTCTACACACAAGCGATTCAAATAAATACCTGCTTTTACTTAAAAGCTATTTATCATGACAAAACTTTACTATACAAAAACATTGTTGGGCTTTTTCTGCATTTTCCTTTTTGCCCATTCATACTCGCAAGTTCCTTTTGTTTATAAGGTTGAAAATTCAGGAGGGAAAAATAAAGTTGCTGCTTTACCAGAATTGAGCCAGTTGCCTAAGATATCTTTATTGCCCGACCCATTCAAATGGATGAATGGCAAAGGTCGCAGCGTAGCTTTCAAAGAGTGGGAGAAGCACCGCAGCGAGATAAAAGCGAGAATAGAGCATTACATCATCGGAACAAAACCGGTGGTAGATCCTTCGCAAGTTACAGCCAGCTTTGCGAATGACACACTCAGGGTAAACGTAACGGTGAATGGGGAAACACTTACATTAACATGCGCTGTATCCATTCCTGAAGGAGCTAAGCCTCCATACCCTGTTTGTATCGGAATGAACAGCTTTTACGGATCGATAAAAGCAGATGACTTTAAGAGCAGAGGAATTGTGGGAATCAAATTCAGCCACAATCAGGTAACCACGTATTATAAGGCTAAAAACACCGATCCTTTCTTTACACTGTATCCTGACCAAAATCTCGATAATAGCGGACAATACGCTGCATGGGTTTGGGGGGTGAGCCGTATCATCGACGGTCTGTATAAGGTTCAATCCACATTTCCTGTTGATTTGGAACATATAGCGGTAACCGGCTGCTCGTATGCCGGTAAAATGGCGCTTTACTCGGGAGCGCTGGACGAACGCATTGCACTTACCATTGCGCAGGAATCGGGTGGGGGTGGAGCCACATCCTGGAGGGTTTCTCAAACCATGCCTAACGGAACGGTAGAAAAAGTAGATAATACCAACTACGACTGGTTTAGAAATTCACTGAAAACAAGCTTTTCGGGCGACAGCGTTTTTTATCTGCCCATCGATCAACACCAGGTAATGGCCATGTGTGCGCCACGTGCCTTATTTTGTACAGGGAATACCGATTTTACGTGGCTTTCGAACAATTCAGCTTTTGTTACTGCAATGGCTTGTGCAAAAATATACGGCGAATTGGGCATTGCTGACCGGTTCGGATTTCATATTGATGGTGGCCACGGCCACTGCGTAGTTCCCGCCAGCCAGGAACCGGATATAGCTTACTTTCTTGATAAATTCATGAAGGGCAATAAATCCCTGAGCCAGGAAATCAGAACCCGTCCGCCTGATTATGATACGATTGATTATGCGAAATGGTATGGGGAATGGGGGAAGTAAGAGCTAACTAAAACAAAAAAGTCCTATAAACTTGCATTTTATAGGACTTTTTTTGTTTGGTTTCGTAGTCGCACCGGGAATCGAACCCGAATTTACAGTTTAGGAAACTGTCGTTCTATCCATTGAACTATGCAACCATTATTTTGCAGGGCTTTTGATACCTTGCGTAAATTTTGTTGCAAAGATAAAAGTTTTTGTAAAAAACAATGGTTACTTTGCATATTAATCAATATTAGTGGGTATTATTAATGAGTTATTACTTAGAGCAGGATCGGTTTTGCTTAGCTGTAGACTGCATTATTTTTGGGTTCGATCAGGAAACACTTAAGATTTTGCTTATCAAAAGGCGTATGGAGCCTTTTATGGATCAGTGGTCTCTTATGGGCGGTTTCGTAAAAGAGAAAGAAAGCCTTAACGATGCTGCGCGGCGCATTACTTCATCGCTTACGGGTTTAGATCAGGTTTATCTTGAGCAATTGTATACTTTTGGCGATGTAGACCGCGATCCAGGCGGCCGTATTATTTCGGTTGCATACTATGCTTTAATAAAAATCAATGAGTCGGACGTAGAAATAGCCAATAAAAAGGGAGCGGAGTGGTTTTCAGTGAATGATTATCCGGATCTGATCTTCGATCATAAACAAATGATAGAAACTGCTTTGAAACGTCTACAAAGGCGTTGCCGTACGCAACCCATCGGCTTTGAATTGTTACCCGAAAAATTTACCATCCGGCAGTTACAGTCGTTGTACGAAGCTATATTGATGAGCCCTTTGGATAAAAGGAATTTCCGCAAGAAAATTCACGAAATGGACTTCCTGGATAAGCTAGAAGAAAAGGACAGGCTGAACTCAAAGAAAGGCGCATTCTTGTACCGGTTTAATAAGGATAGGTACCTCGATTTTACACAGAAAGGATTTAGCTTTGAAGTGTAGGCTCCGATTCCCGCTTACGATATCTGACATCGATAGCAACGATTATTGCAATATAACCCCAAAACAGGGCAGAGGCTTTATCTGTATCCAGGAAATTGTTGAGAAAGCCATGCGTACAATACGTAATTAACCCCAGTGTAGCACAAAGTAAAAGAATTTTTGTTGAACGTTCCTTATTTAAGCTCGAATATCTCTTTAATGCAGTGTAAAAAACAGTGATAATAAGGATTACCAGCGTTAGGGTGCCTAACAGGCCTGATTCGGCGAGTGGTCCAATATATTCGCTATGCGCATTGCCCCAATCGCCCATGTTGGTACTGATCTCTGTTTTGTCGCGCCACATTTGGAAAGGCGCATACTGAAACATGTACGCTCCCGGCCCCCAGCCAAAAACAGGACGTTCCTCGAACATACGCAACGCACATTTCCAGCGGTTAATACGCTCTAGATTCGATACGTCCGACTGTATATTGTATATCGATTGCAGGTGTTTAGTCAAATCCTTGGATGAATCCTGATGGTTTTGTTCCAGCTTCATGATAATATCGGTGCGGTTTACATATACAACCGCCAGTACGCAGGTGGATACCAGCAACAATATATAAAATTTAACTCTGAACCGAATAAGCAGGTAACAACACAGCGCCACGCCTAAGCTAAGCCATGCTGCGCGGGTATAAGACAGTATAACTGCTACCAAAAAGACGATAACCAGAAACCATGTGAGCATTTTTTGGCTTGTGCGGTATTTAGGGTAGAAGCCGAAACCAATAAGGAAGGGCAATAGCATAGCAAGTATTGCTCCGTACGACGTATGATCTGGCAAAAACGGACGTGCCGATATGTGGGCTGCCTGCTGACTGAATATCCCATTACCCCACATATATACTAAAGCTGTGCCAATCACAGCCAGGAACGCGAGGATATACAACCACAGGTAAAGCCGGATGTTTCTATAAGACAGAAAAAGATGAGATGCCAGAAAGTAAAAAGTAACCAGAAACCAAAGACGCGCAATTACGAACTTGAATGACACGAATGGCATGGAGCTGGCACATGCAGTAATTATAAGCCATCCTAAATTCACGTAAATGGCTATACTTACAGGGTGCAGCAAAATGCTTTTTTTAAAAGGCTGTTCAGCAACAACTTTGAAGATAATAAGAAGAAGAATTACAAACAGGTTGATTTCCGTTGGCACCTGTATGTTGAAACCAATATCGGTCACATAATTTTCGAGAGGTACAGACAGGGGAACAAGGAATACCGTAAGAAAAATAAGCCTGTTAATTGAGAAAACCGCCAAATAAGCTATAAGCACGGCAAAAGGAAGGATCAAAAGTAAATACCACCCGTTGGCAATAAACACGGCATTTACTAGGATGAAGAGGATACTTATACCCAGTACCCATCGATTGCCTGTAATATTTCTGAAGAGGGGCTTCAATCGTTATGTTTGCGAATGGTATCGACAATCAGCAATAGCAGCAATGCAAGGAAGAATGCTGAAAACGTAGATGCCAGCACAATTATCGAACGCTTGGGAGAAGCTTTTTTGTCGCTGCTCGACGCTTTGTCGATCACATATTTGTAAGGTAAATCCTGCTCTGCATCGGCTCTTGCCTGTTGGTACTTGGCCGAAAGCTGGCTTAAGCGCTCAGTTTCCTTCTGCAGTAGACCTTGTAATGTTACAAAGGTGCCGCCATATTTGGCCAGTATGTTTATTTTCTTTTCCAATTGGGAAACGGCGCGCTGATTACCGTCTTTAACGGCCTGTGCATAAGCATTGCTCAAGGCTGCCGATTGGCTTTCGTAGTTAACAATGCCCTGTTCCTGTATTTGTTTCAACGAATCCTGCAAAAGGTTGATGCGCATGGTTAAATCATCACGTTCCTTTCCAACCAGAGTCAATGCCTTTTGTGCACGCTCTCTGGTGATTTGGTTGATAACCGTATCAACCAGATTGGATATGTCGTTGGCAATAAAAGCAGCGGTATCAGGGTCTGTATCCAATACGTCAACTACAATCGACATCAGTTCGGTGCGGCGTATTTTAATGTTGCTGTCGTATTCCTTATTGAGACGGGTACGGAAATAGCGCGAGGTAGGATCAATCTTATAATGCTTTACCAGATTGTATTTTTGTACTATTCTGTCGCGAATTACTTGCGATTGCAGTATTTGCATGAGTTGCTCGCCCTGCTCTTCGCCACCAAACTGCAACAGCTCGTTATTGGAAAACATACTCTCGCTGAGCAAAGAACCCGAAACCGATGCAGCGGCTGTAGGATACATGAT
>DATALJ010000296.1:0-5807 GCA_036261135.1 Bacteroidales bacterium | reverse complement strand
TCGGCTAAAATCGGCATTTAATATGGATGCGGAGATAAGATGTGACATGTAAAAAGTATTTAGTCGTAAGTATTTAGTCGTAAGTCGTAGGCCATCTTTTACTTACGACTAATGACTCACGACTTGCGACTTGATTTTGCTACGCAAAAATAAGAAAAGAGGAATACAAATTCCTCTTTTCGTCGACAAACAAACAACTTGATTAGTAAATTCACTACTAACCCAAGTACGTTTTAAGTATTTTACTACGTGTGGTATGTTTTAATCTTTTAATCGCCTTTTCTTTTATCTGGCGAACGCGTTCGCGGGTAAGGTTAAAGGTTTCGCCAATTTCCTCGAGTGTGTGGGGGTGCTTGCCATTGAGCCCGAAATAAAGACGAATAATACTTGCTTCGCGGTATGTAAGTGTAGATAATGCACGTTCTATTTCGCGGCGGAGCGATTCGGTTATCAGGCCTTTATCGGGGCTTGGCGAATCGGGGCTCAGGATAACATCATACATTGTTCCTTCTTCGCCGGGAGTTAAAGGTGCATCCATAGATACATGGCGTCCTGAACTTCTTATAGCTTCTTTAATATCCTCAGGAGCAACTTCCATAGCTGTTGCTATTTCGGGGATTGAAGGCTCGCGTTCGAACCGTTGTTCTAGCTCTGCAAAGGTTTTGTTAATTTTGTTAATAGAACCAATTTTATTGAGCGGAAGTCGCACAATTCTTGCCTGTTCAGCCAGCGCCTGAAGAATGGATTGACGAATCCACCACACGGCATAGGATATGAATTTAAACCCGCGGGTTTCGTCAAAACGCTGTGCAGCCTTAATTAAGCCCAAGTTACCTTCGTTGATGAGGTCGGGCAAGCTTAATCCCTGGTTCTGGTATTGTTTGGATACAGAAACTACAAATCGTAAGTTCGCCTTAATAAGGCGTTCAAGGGCTTGCTGATCGTTCTGTTTAATTCTTCTCGCAAGCTCAACTTCTTCTTCAGCAGAAATAAGGTCAACTTTGCCAATTTCGTGTAAATACTTATCGAGTGACGGAGTTTCGCGGTTAGTAACCTGTTTAATAATCTTAAGTTGCCTCATTGCTCTGGGTTGGTTTAAATACAATTCTGGGTTTGAGAAAATTGTTTTTTAAATTAAAAAAGATAAATTTGCATATTCTTAACAAAATGGGAAAACAAAAGTTTCAATAAGCAAATTTGTTTTTTGGTTTAAAAGGCAATTTTAATCTTTTCTAAATTAATAAAAAAAAAAATAATGATTTTCAATTAGTAAAAAAAATCACTTTTTTTTTGGTATTCATTTGTTAAATATTTAAAATTGCAGCGAATTTCTCAGGTAAGGAATGTAGATTCTGGAGAGTTAAATTCAGCTTGCCATTCGGGTCGGAGAGAGAACAAAAATCACTATTTTACATTACCATCGTATTTTTCCAAAATAAAAATATGTATTAATTTATTAATTAATTTCCTTTTAATTTTATGTATGATATTCTTGAGTTAAATAAAAAACTATTACCGGAGTTGCGCGAAATTGCTAAGGAATTGCAGATAAAGCGTGTAGAGGCGTTAAAGAAACAAGACCTTATTTATAAGATATTAGATCAGCAAGCAATTTTGAATGCCGCACCAAAAAAACAAGAACCACGAAAGGTTCAGCCCGAAGCTCCGGTCGGCAATGAGGATATGGCCGAGGATAAACCCCGCCAGCGTGAGCGGATTAAATCTAAACCGGTAAAGGTTACATTTGGCGAAAATATTCAAAAAGATCAGGCTCAACCTTCCCAAACATCCCAACCTTCCCAGCCGACTCAACCAGCAGCAAGTCAAAGCGCACCAGAAGAGAAAAAGTCGGTATTTCCCCGTATCAGATTGTTTGAGAAGAAACAACCACCCAAAGAAAAGTTGGTTGATACCGATGCCATGAGAATTGAACCTGAAGAGGACGATTTTCCCGCTGAACCAGCTTCTGCTATGCCTGAAAGATCTGAAGTATCAGATGTTTCTACTAACACATTTCCTGAACAGGAATCTCCCGTTTCTGAGCAGCCGGTTCGCACCAATTCTAATATGGAATTGAAGATCGACCGTGATTTCCATTTGAGAAAACCAATGGAAAAGAAAGCTATTGAAAAAGTAATCGAATTTGATGGAATTATAAGCAGTTCCGGGGTTCTGGAAATTATGCCTGATGGCTATGGTTTCCTGCGTTCCGCTGATTATAATTACCTGAATTCGCCCGACGATATTTATGTATCGCAAAGCCAGATTAAATTGTTTGGCTTAAAAACCGGCGATACCCTTAAAGGTACCATTCGCCCGCCAAAAGAGGGTGAGAAATACTTCCCTTTAATTAAGGTAGAAGAAATTAATGGCCGTGACCCGGATTATATCCGTGACCGTGTTCCATTCGATTATCTAACGCCATTGTTTCCTGACGAAAAATTTACATTGTGTGTTAGAGGCGAGTCCGCAAGCTTATCTGCTCGTATTGTGGATATGTTTAGCCCGATTGGTAAAGGTCAGCGTGGGTTGATTGTTGCGCAGCCTAAAACAGGCAAGACCGTTCTGTTGAAGGAACTTGCCAACGCAATTGCAAAGAACCATCCGGAAGTATACATGATTGTACTGCTTATCGATGAACGTCCTGAGGAAGTTACCGATATGGCACGCAGCGTAAATGCCGAAGTTATTGCTTCTACATTTGACGAACCTGCTGAACGCCACGTAAGGGTTGCAAACATCGTTCTCGAAAAAGCGAAACGTCTGGTAGAATGTGGACACGACGTGGTTATTCTGCTCGATTCTATTACTCGTCTGGCCCGTGCGTTCAATACCATTGCTCCGGCATCAGGTAAGGTACTATCTGGTGGTGTTGATTCCAATGCACTCCAGAAACCTAAACGCTTCTTTGGTGCAGCGCGTAATATCGAAAACGGTGGTTCACTTACCATTCTTTCTACAGCACTTACCGAAACAGGTTCGAAAATGGACGATGTTATTTTCGAAGAATTTAAAGGTACTGGTAATATGGAGTTACAGCTCGACCGTAAATTGTCGAACAAGCGTATTTATCCTGCTGTGGATATTCAGGCTTCGAGCACACGACGCGAAGATCTGCTTATCGATAAAGAAATGTTGAACAGAATTTGGATTTTGCGTAACTACCTTGCTGATATGAATTCTTTGGAAGCCATGGATTTCATGCGCGACAGGTTGCTTAAGACATCAAGCAACGAAGAATTTCTTATCTCAATGAACAGTCAGTGATTTCAGAAAAATATCATAAATTGCAAAGGCGGAATATACATTCCGCCTTTTTTATGTCTAAACTTTTATACCCTACTAAAGTCATTTTTTTTGTCGGTTAACTCCATATTATACTTTCATATTCGCTTGTCAATTTAGATTGCTTTTGCTATAAATGAACCTGATAATTTGTAGTGTAAATGCCTTTTTTTAAGTGTATTAATGCTGTTATTTGGAATGAAAATGAATAAGCCATCCAATGCCCAACTTCCACCTATTTTACAAGATTTTATTTAATTTTGCCCTTTCAAAAATTAATGATATATAAATCTTTATAGGAACTATGTCAAAAGAAAAAAAGTTTATTACGTGTGACGGAAACTATGCGGCAGCGCATGTTGCGTATATGTTTAGTGAAGTTGCCTGTATATATCCTATTACGCCATCTTCAACAATGGCTGAGTATGTGGATGAGTGGGCTGCTAATGGAAGAAAGAATATTTTCGGCGAAACCGTTCAGGTTACCGAAATGCAGTCTGAAGCCGGAGCCGCTGGTGCTGTTCACGGTTCGTTACAATCAGGTGCATTAACATCAACGTACACTGCTTCGCAGGGGTTATTGTTGATGATCCCCAATATGTATAAGATTTCAGGCGAATTATTGCCTGCTGTTTTTCACGTTTCAGCACGTAGTTTAGCTGCTCAGGCTTTGTCTATCTTTGGCGATCATAGCGACGTTATGAGTGCACGCCAAACGGGTTTTGCAATGTTGGCAACCGGTAGTGTTCAGGAAATTATGGACCTTGCTGCTGTTGCTCATTTAACAGCCATTAAATCGAGGGTTCCTTTTATGCACTTCTTCGATGGTTTCCGTACTTCGCATGAAATACAGAAAGTTGAAGCTGCTGATCAGGATGAACTTGCCCAGTTAATTGACTGGGACGCTTTAAAAGCATTCCGGGAAAGAGCTTTAAATCCTGAGCACCCCGTAACCCGCGGTACTGCTCAAAATCCAGATATTTACTTCCAGTCTCGCGAAGCTGCAAACTCATTCTACTTTGCAATTCCCGATATGGTAGAAGCTTGCATGCAGGAAATGTCAAAGATTTCCGGCCGCGAATATCATCCATTCACCTATTATGGTGCTCCTGATGCTGAAAATGTAATTGTAGCCATGGGCTCTATTACCGAAACCATCAAGGAAGTTATCGATCACCTTGCTGCTAAAGGCGAAAAGTTAGGTTTGGTTTCAGTTCACCTGTACCGTCCTTTCTCTGCTAAATATTTCATGAACGTAATGCCAAAATCGGCTAAACGCGTTTGTGTACTCGATCGTACCAAAGAACCAGGCGCTAATGGCGAACCATTATACCTCGATGTAAAAGAACTGTTCTACGGAAAAGCAAATGCTCCTCTTATTGTTGGCGGCCGCTATGGTTTGAGTTCAAAGGATACAACTCCAGCTCAGATTCTTTCAGTTGTTGACAACCTCAAGATGAACGAACCTAAGAATAACTTTACAGTGGGTATAGTTGACGATGTTACTTTCCTTTCGTTACCTATGAAAGAAGAAGTAAACATTACACCTGCCGGTACATTCCAGGCTAAATTCTATGGTTTAGGTTCCGATGGTACTGTAGGTGCCAACAAGAACTCAATCAAGATTATAGGTAACACTACCAACAAGTATTGCCAGGCTTATTTCGCATACGACTCAAAGAAATCGGGTGGTATCACCACTTCACACCTTCGTTTTGGCGATGTACCTATTCGTTCGCCATACTTGGTAAATACACCCGACTTTGTTGCTTGCCACGTACCTGCTTATATCTACAAATACGACATGCTTAAAGGCCTTGTAAAAGGCGGCACCTTCCTTCTCAACAGTTTGTGGGATGCTGAAGAAACCAAAAAACGTCTTCCTGAAAGCATGAAGAAATATATGGCTGTTAATGATATTAACTTCTATATCATTAATGGTACCAAGATTGCTGAAGAAATTGGTCTGGGTAACCGCACCAACACGATCATGCAGTCTGCATTCTTCAAAATTGCCAACGTAATTCCTTACGAAAAGGCAGTAGAACAAATGAAGAAAGCCATCTTAAAAGACTTCGGTAAGAAAGGCGAAAACGTTGTTAATATGAACTACGCTGCTGTTGATCAGGGTGGTAATGTTGAAAAGGTTGCTATTCCTGCTGAATGGAAGAACCTTGCTGGCGTTGACGCTTCAACTGTAAATGGCAATGTTCCTGAATTTATTAAGAACGTAGTATTCCCTATCAATAACCTGAAGGGCGACGATCTTCCTGTTAGCGCATTCCGCGGACGTGAAGACGGTACTTTCCCTGCTGGTACAACCGCTTACGAAAAACGCGGTATTGCAGTTAACGTTCCTGAATGGGATTCAGCCAACTGTATTCAATGTAACCAATGTTCTTACGTATGTCCTCACGCTGCGATCCGTCCTTTCCTTCTCAACGAAAAGGAATTGGCTGGAGCTCCTGCCGGTACCAACGTATTGAAACCTATTGGTAAACAACTCGAAGGCTTGAACTTCC
>DATALJ010000286.1:0-1799 GCA_036261135.1 Bacteroidales bacterium | reverse complement strand
CTGGTTAAGGACGGCAGTATCGGTTGGATCGTTCTTTTCTTTCTTACACGAGTTTAACAAAGTTATACCTGTTAAAAAGGTAATGGCGGCGAGCAATAGATACGTCTTTTTCATGTTTTCTGGTTATTAATGGATACTGTTTTCTTTTAAAATTTGAACCTTTGATAGCCGCCGATAAAAATGGTTTAATCAAACTTTACATTTTTCTCAAATATTTTTCATAATATTGGTAAACAATTAGTAAAACAGTAAGTTATATTAAGAACAACTTCCCTTATCAACGAAATGCTAACGAAAGCACGATGCCCAAAAAGATATTGACCTTCGACTGCTACGGCACACTCATCGACACCACTCCTTTCTACAACGAAATAAAGGCTATCGGCGCCGAACAAGGTTTGGACGGCAAACAACTGGTAGAGCTTTTCATCAATTATAGAGATAAACTGATGTTTGGCGAGCCTTTCCGGTTGCTGTCGGAAATCATTCACATGGCATTAAAGCATTGTCAGTCCGAATTAAAGTGCAACATCCTCCTGCCCGAGTTCCACCGGTTGATACATGTGCACCAACACCTACCCGCATTTGAAGAAGTTAAACCAACCCTGGCCAGACTAAAACAACAAGGTTACTCGCTCGTGTTGCTTTCGAACGCGCAATGGAGCATCATGGATTTTAACCTGAAAACATTGGAAATACCATTCGATCATGTGTTCCTGGCCGAGGACGTAAAATGCTATAAGCCAAATCTCCAGTTTTTCAACCATGCTGCTTCGTGTGTGCTTAAGGACGCGAATTTTCACGCTCACATCGCAGCAGGCTTCTGGTGGGACATTGTCCCTGCCAGCACTCTCCAATGGAATAGCATATGGGTAAATCGCAAAGGCTTTGCAGGTTTGGACGAATATAAGCCTTACACAGAAATCACAACACTTGATGAAGTATTAGCATACCTTTAACCCACGAAGCTTTATTTATTCTATTTAGCCTGTTTAATTAAACCTGAAAAAGTCGATTGATTTCAATAGATTGTCGGATTGGAATTTTACTTCTTCAGAGCTTGTGGCCAGTTCTTCAGCAGCAGATGCTGTGTTTTGAGTGGCTTGGTTGAGCTGTTGTATGGCATTGTTAATCTGGTCGGCACCGTTAAGCTGTTCTACGCTGGATACCGAGATTTCTTTTACCAGATTTGATGTCTTCTCGATTTCCGGCTTTAACGTATTCATTAATGTTACCGCCTTATCCGTAAGTTGCTGGCTCTCCTGAGCCATTACAATCACTTCGTTCGCTGCTTTTTTACTATTCTCGGCCAGTTTTCTTACTTCCGAAGCTACTACAGCAAACCCTCTTCCGTTTTCGCCGGCTCTTGCGGCTTCAACTGCAGCATTTAACGCGAGCAGGTTAGTTTGAAATGCTATGTCGTTAATTATATTGATGTGATTAGCTATAAATTTCACCGAATTAAGACTGCGCTCGGCGGCTTCACCAACCTGTTTCACTAATGATGCAGTTAAATCAGCTGTTGCTTCGGTTTGTTTTGCATTTTCGGAATTGTGTTGTGTATTTGCCACCATCTCCTCCATCGAAGAGGCTATTTCTTCTACAGCCGAGGCTTGTCTGTTTGCTCCTTCCGAAAGCATGGCAGAAGTTGATGCAACCTGACTTCCAGCATTTGAAATACTAAGCGTATTTTGATGCACTGTTTTAACGATATCCTTTAAGGTTACGCCCATATCTGCAATGGCATTGGACAACTCCCCAATTTCGTCGGTAGTTTTCAAATATGATGATTCTATATC
>DATALJ010000285.1:0-3248 GCA_036261135.1 Bacteroidales bacterium | reverse complement strand
AGTTCTGTTTCTTTAAAAAAAAGAAAAAATATGAATAATTCTGCCAAAAAATTGCGAATCACTATGCTTGCATTGGGTTTTTCATTTCTTATTGGATTAACATGCTTTGCCCAAAACCCAATAATTCAGACAAAATACACTGCCGATCCTGCTCCGATGTTTTATAACGATACTGTTTTTCTTTACACTAGCCACGATGAAGATTATGCCTTTGGCTTTGAAATGTTCAACTGGATGCTTTACACCTCAACAGATATGGTTAATTGGACTGATCGTGGGGTAATTGGTGGAGTTAAAGAACCTTACAAAACTTTTAAGTGGGCCGACGGACATAGCGCCTGGGCTCCACAATGTATTGCGCGTAACGGTAAGTTCTATTTTTATTGCCCTACCATTTACCAGGGAAAAATGGCAATTGGGGTTGCGATTTCTAATAGTCCGTATGGTCCATTTGTTGATGCTATTGGTAAACCGCTTGTTTTCAGATCTAATCCAGGTGATTATGATCCCACCGTATTTATTGACGATGACGGCCAGACATATATGTATTGGGGCGGAAATGGCCCATGCTATTTCGCCAAATTAAACCAGGACATGATTTCCCTTTCAGGCGAAATACAAACAGCTTCAATTGATTTTACAGGCACACCAAAGGAAGCATCATATACTGAAGGTCCATGGTTATGGAAACATAACAGGCATTATTACCTGGCGTGGGCGTCACGATGCTGCCCTGAAGGTATTGGTTATGCAATGAGCGACAGTCCTGCCGGCCCATGGAAATGTAAAGGCACTATTATGGACCCTGACGAAAGATCTTCGGGTAATCATCCAGGAATAGTAGAATTTAAAGGTAATTCCTATGTTTTCGGTTTCAACTATGCTATTCTAAAACAAACTCTGTCAAAAAAATATGAAAGACGTTCAATCTGTGTTACAAAAATGATCTATAATGAAGATGGTTCTATTAAAAAACTACCTTGGTGGGCAGAAACGGAAAACATTCAGGTTGGGACTCTAAACCCTTATATTAAAAATGAAGCCGAAACTATGGCATTTAGTGAGGGTGTTAAAACTGATTTCGCCACTGAATGGGAACGTAATATTCCATGGGATAAAGGAAAAAAAATCGCCGATAGGTTATTTGTAACTAATATTCACAATGGAGATTATATTAAAATTAAAGGCGCCAATTTTTCGAAAGGTACTTCTTCTGTTGATGTTAACGTTGCTTCTTTATATGGAGGTAAAATTGAAATACATACTGATAAAATCGATGGACCGTTAATGGGAACCATAAATGTTTCAACATCTGGCGAAGGAGAAGTATGGAGAACTTTAAACACTCAAATTAGTAGTATTCAGGGAGTACATGATATATTCCTGGTGTTTAAGGGAGAAAAAGACTTGTTCAATTTTGATTGGTGGAGATTTACTGGAAAATAGTATAAAATATTGTACAATATACGAATCATTGAAACACTGAGTATTTGATATTAGATAGCTTTGAGCTAAGCCCAGGACTGTTAATTTATAATAACTATAATTACCGATAATATTATGCTTAAGACCTTTAAAACAACAAAATTCCGAAACAATTTATTAGGAATTTTATCAGAAATAATTCTCATTATTTTCCTGTTTGTGATATTTCCACAAGTTTCTGTAGCACAAACAATAAATCCGAATCAATCAAATATCGTAATTGAACAACCAACAAGTGAAAACGATTTTCCAGTGGTTTCTGCTAATGGCTCCGCTTCAGTAATCTGTTATGATAAATCTGATTATCCCGGAGTAATACGTGCCATCAACGATCTACAGAATGATATTGAAAGTGTTACTGGCAAAAAACCCGCATTTATAACTGCAAGCGAAGCTGCTGATTATGAAATTATTATTGGCACATTAGGCAAAAATAAACAGATAGACAACCTGGTTTCATCAAAGAAACTGGATGTAAAAAATCTTAAAGGCAAATGGGAAAGCTATGTTATTGCAACCATAGCAAATCCGGGAAAAAATATTAAAAACTGTCTTGTAATTGTTGGTAGCGATAAGCGTGGAACGATTTATGGAATTTACGAACTTTCAAAACAGTTAGGTGTATCACCCTGGTACTGGTGGGCCGATGTTCCCACCAAAAAACGAGTGTCGGCATATGTCAAATCATGTTATTTTTCTTCGGGAGAACCCAAAGTAAAGTATCGCGGTATTTTTATTAACGATGAAGCTCCATGCCTTACCAGTTGGGTAAAAAATACCTACGGGACTGATTATGGCGACCATCGCTTTTACTCCAGGGTTTTCGAGTTAATACTCCGCCTTAAAGGGAACTATTTATGGCCAGCTATGTGGGGTTGGGCCTTTTATGCCGATGACACATTGAACAGCAAAGTTGCCAATGAAATGGGTATTGTTATTGGAACTTCCCACCACGAGCCTATGGCGCGTAACCACCAGGAATGGGTTAGAAAAGGTAAAGAAGCCGGAGCCTGGAATTATGCAACCAATCAGAAAATCATCGATCAGTTTTTCCGCGAAGGAATTGAACGAATGCAAGGCACTGAAGATATTGTGACTATCGCAATGCGTGGCGATGGCGATGCCGCCATGTCGAAGGAAACCGACACCAAACTACTTGAAAGGATTGTGAAAAATCAACGCGAAATTATTGAACAGGTTACCAAAAGGCCTGCCAAAGAAACACCGCAATTATGGGCATTATACAAAGAAGTGCTTGATTATTATGATGCAGGAATGCGCGTGCCTGACGATGTAATAATACTTCTGTGCGACGATAACTGGGGAAATGTGAGGCGTTTGCCAAATGAAAAAGAACGCAAACATCCAGGAGGATGGGGTTTATACTACCATGTTGATTATGTTGGTGCGCCGCGTAATTCAAAATGGCTTAATGTTACACCTGTTCAGAATATGTGGGAACAATTGCAGCTTACATACGATTATGGCGTTGATAAACTTTGGGTGCTCAATGTTGGTGATATCAAACCGATGGAATATCCCATTTCTCTTTTTATGGACATGGCATGGGATCCTACCAAATACAGCGCAAATAACCTACTAGACCATCCACGTGCTTTTTGTGCTCAGCAATTTGGCGATGATCAGGCTAATGAAGCTATGCGAATTCTGAACCTTTACAGTAAATACAACGGACGAGTAACTGCCGAAATGCTCGATCGGAATACTTACAACCTCGAAAATGATGAGTGGAAAAAGGTATC
>DATALJ010000259.1:0-1634 GCA_036261135.1 Bacteroidales bacterium | reverse complement strand
TGTCTGGAAATATTTTTTTAAGCCGCTCCCTGGCGACATCTCCTGAATGCAATTGGCGTTTGAATATGTTATCGTCAATGGCTCCCTTCGATTGAATAAAGAAAATCCCGTCGCCCACATATTTAAAGGAATAAATATATTTGCCTTCGGAATGATGGTAGTTCAGGTCGCTGGTATCAATTATGTCCTGTTGGTTGAGGAGACCAAATCTCATACGTATTATTCAAAATGTATTATTGATCAGGTCTAAAGATATGAAATAACCTATATGAAAATAAAAAAGCCGGTATGGATAACCGGCTTTTTTGATTAAATGCCTAAAGCGTATGTTATTTTTTATATTCTGAGAGATAAGTATTCACTTGATTGAATACGTTATCGGCAGTATAACCTAATTTTTCGTCGAGAACCTTGAATGGAGCGGAGAATCCGAAGCTTTCCATTCCGAATACTTTACCAAATGGGCCAACTAAACCTTTCATAGTTACAGGTAAGCCTGCTGTTAAGCCGAATACTGGAATGTTATCAGGAATAACAGATTTTTGGTACGATATAGGTTGAGTTCTGAATAAACCTTCAGAAATAGCGGATACGATACGAACTTTGAGGTTCTTTTCGGCAGTTAATTTCTGAGCACCTGCGATTAATGTAGCAACTTCAGAGCCATTAGCAACGAGGATTACATCAGGTGTACCATTGCAATCAACAGCAATATAAGCACCTTTACCAGCTTCCAACGCATCGGCATATCTTGTAGAACCTGCTTTGGTTGGTATATCGGCGATGTTTTGTCTCGAAAGGATAAGCGCAGATGGAGTTTCGATATTTTCCATAGCCATTTTCCATGCAACTGTAGTTTCAACAGCATCGGCAGGACGCATTACGAGAAGGCTATTCTTGCCGTGGTGGTTTTTCAGTTGTTCGAGCAAGCGGATTTGTGCTTCCTGTTCTACGGGTTGGTGAGTAGGTCCGTCTTCGCCAACGCGGAATGCATCGTGCGTCCAAACGAACTTAACCGGCAACTGCATTAAGGCAGAAAGACGAATAGCAGGTTTCATGTAATCGGAGAACACGAAGAATGTCGCACATGCAGCAATAACACCACCGTGCAGTGCCATACCGTTTGCGATAGCAGCCATGGTAAGCTCGCTAACACCAGCCTGGAGGAAAGCTCCTGAGAAATCGCCTTTGCGGAACGCTTTGGTGTGTTTGAGGAAGCCGTCGGTTTTGTCGCTGTTTGATAAGTCTGCAGAAGCAACAATCATGTTTTCTACGTTCTGAGCGAAGTAGCCCAATACAGTAGCAGATGCGGCACGGGTTGCTTGATTTTCCTTCTGTGCAATCTTAGTATAATCGATAGCAGCAGGTTTGCCAGAGAAGAATTTGTCGAGTTTAGCAGCTAATTCAGGATTAGCTTTTTGCCATGCAGCAATAGCTTTTTTGCTTTCAGCAGCTTTCTTTATCTTTTCTTCTTTAACCTTAGCATAGTATTCAGCAACATCAGGGAAAATAACGAAAGGATTTTCGGGGTTTCCACCAAGATTAGCAATCGATTTTTCGAAAGAGGCACCACATTCGCCTAGTGGCATACCGTGTGTAGCGCATTTGCGTTCGTAGCTGCCACCGTTGGGATC
>DATALJ010000258.1:0-15173 GCA_036261135.1 Bacteroidales bacterium | reverse complement strand
ATTAAATGACATGATAGGATCATATTTTTGTCCCTGAAAATAACACATAATCCTTTGAGATGAGTTTGTAACTGAAATTGTTTGAGAATAATAAAATTCTACATCAGGAAATATCTTTAATAAAATTGGAGGAATTGTATCCGGTTTGTTGATACTATAATAGATACTATCAGGCCCTAAAATTGTAAGACTCTCTTTTCCCTTAAAGATACTAGTATCATTCCTTTCTGATAAATTATCTTCTTGTGCAATACCCCCTTTTAATACTGAAAGCAAAAAGAAAAGAGCAATTAAAATTTTCCTAATTTCTTTCATAATCTGAGTAAAATGCTTTAATTGTTTTTCCGTCTTTTACTTCAAATACAGAAGCAATCTGATTGTTGGTAATATAAAATAAGTAGGTAGTTTTTTTATTTAAAATAGTCACTTCTGTCTTATAATTACAAGTGTATTCACTTGGGGGAAGCCTGATTTCAAAAGGTTCTAAGGATAGAACATCAATAGGATTGAAATAGCCTATTGCTAAATGTAAATAAGCTGTAGCCTTCTCTTCAAGCTCAATGGTATTCCCATTATTTTGGACTTTTTTAAATAATGTATTAAATTCCCGAGATAAGAAATATTTTTCCTTATCATAATAAGCCATATATAAAGGTTTTGCATCGCTTGTAATCCAAGTAATACTTTTAAAGAAAATGACATTAGGAAATACCTTTTTTAATATGGGAGGAATACTATCCATATAGATATATTCATTTTCGTAGCTGCCAGCATCAAATTTTAACAAATGCCGTTTCAAACTATCTAAAAAAGGTTTATCCTGGGGCAGGCATTCGCCCTGTGTTGCAAGTCCGTTAGGGTGAGCGTTTGATTTAGCGAGGTTGTCGGCAACCTTGTTAACATTAAGGGTTGTTTTATCAGCTGCAACATTTTTCGTCATCTTGCATCCCCACAAACCGCAGGCAATAAGTATAATTAAAATGTATTTGGTTCTCATTTCATTTGCTTTTAATCAAATCTAACTCTTTCGTCATATCTAACAGTTGTTGCTGCAAATCGGTATTTGCCTTTGCCTGCGTTTCGTTTTCCCTTTTCAATTTAAGGGAATATAGTGTAAGTTCTTCTATTTTCTGTAATAAATGTTCTGGAATTCGCCAATGTCAACGCCGTTTTTCCCCATTTCCGAGGCAGATGCAATGCCGGCAAATGATTATTCTTATTTACAAAGGTTTTTCACTTCCCTACCTTGCAAGCACCCCAATACATTGCTTTATATGCTTTGCAAGCTTGTAAACTATTTCCATACCTTTCTTTTAATGGTTTACATACCTGCTAACGTAATCATGTATTTTCTCACGTTACTTTTCATATTTGCAAACTATACCAGTTGCCTTCTAGATATACTTTACAAGTCCGAAAAATATGTAAATAATGACTTGGATATGCTTTACAAGCCTGCAAAGGATCACAAGAATCTAATTGTAACCCTCTGCAAGCTTGTAAGGTTATCTCAACTATTTATTTAATCAAAATCATCAGGCAGCGTTTTCCGAAGCAGGTTTTTCTTCTTCATTATTGCCATTGCTTCGCGCATGCAAGGCAGGGAAGAGACGTTCGGCCAGCATTACGCCCAACGTTTTACGTGCTTCGAGGTAGTTGTGCTCGTACTGCCTGATGGCGGCAAGTTTTGCGATTTCAACTTCCGCTTCGGCAGCTTTCTCAGCTTTTAAGGCATCTTTAAATGATTGTATTGCTTTACGTACGGATTCTGCCCTTGCACGCAGTGTATCGGAATGTACAAATAATGGATGCTGATTGCCAAGCGAAGCAATGCGTACTGCCAATTTTTCGGTTTCGTCGGGTTCATCGGCATAAGGCAGCCGCACAATGTCGGAGAATGTTCCATTGGGAAACAGCTTTGAAAGAACCGGATTACCGGGATTCGAACGCTCATATTGCTTAGAAGCGTCAAACGCATTACGTACGGCATTGTCCAGGTCGCGGTCGGCCAGCAAAATGTCGTCGTAAACATTTTCGCGGGCCTCGGCAGCCAAATCGCACAGCTTTTTCTTTTCATCAAGTTGCTGGCCAATGGGAGCGATTGCATTAATAAGCACTTCGGCTCCTGAGGTCTGGCGGCATAAACGGGTATGCCTGCGGATTGCATTCTGCACAAAGGAAACAGAATCGCGAGGGTAAAGTAATGTTGCCATATTAAAACATATTAGGGTTAAACATTTTCGCTAATACATGATAAATTATATTCTTTTCGCGGCACGGTTAACTATTCGCCATTTTATCAAACCCTTTCCCCCTAACCTGTGCTTTTCCTAAATCTAAAAAAAATTACTCCTCATCCACAAGGGTTTAGACAATCCAAAAATAGATAAAATTTAATTTTTTGCAACAAAAAAATTGTTTTTTTATTTAACATTCACAGCAATAACCGACGATTGTTTAAACGCAGCAAATAATAAAAAAACAAACCCAAACAACCCATAAGATAGATCGATAACGTTTCCGAAGTATGCTTGCTTAAATCCATATTCAAAACAATTAAAACCAGCATAGCAGGCAAAAAAGAAAGCATAAACCACACCAACCGCAAAGTACAGGTTATGTTTGTTTTTACAATACCAGCCCGCAATTATGGCAAAAACAATAAAAATAAAACTAAACCATAAGGGCAATAAATGCTCTGTTTGCACAAAGAGCGGGTTCATTTTTAAAAACGCATGGGGATAAATGATCATAAAAGGAAGAATGGTACAAACCAGAACAAACATAACCATGCCAGCCCATAGTAATAATTGTTGAAAGGTAAACAAACGGGTCCTGAGCATATACATACCGTATACAACAAAAATCAACACAAGAATAGAACGCGTTGATAAAACCAGGCCTCCAATGATTGCACTCAAAAAGAAGTTCTTCTTTTTGTTCATATCCAAATCCAGAAGCCACGATGTATATAGTATAAATAATACTGCATTTACAACAATGGTGCTGCGCACTGCAATTTCCCAAAGGATGGGAACTGAAAGTATGATAAGAATGAGACATACAGCCGATTTATGCGGCGTTAAGTTGCGTCGCATAAATAAAGCTAGCAGCAAAAAGCCTGTAATCGAAAAAATACCAATTTCGCCTATAAAATAGAATGGTAACGCCAAAAGAAAATACACGGGTAAGGGGCCAGGATAATTACCCATGTTCGATTGTGCACTATATGGGTATTTGCCTGCAAAAACGTGTTCCCAAAAAACATTAATTACGCTCCAGCGATCTACATGAAGGCTTTCGACCTTTACATACCTAAAAAGCAATAAAAACATCAACGAACAAGTAAGAAGCAAGCTGTAATAGAACACTTTGCTATTAAACCACCTAAAATTGATCCGGTTTGTAATATAAAAAGCACCAAGAAAAAGAAGAATATATACGATAGTAAAAACCAATCCCAGGCTGGTTTGCTCAGCAATATATTTGTAAGCAAACAAAAAATTATATAGGGTGATCAATCCTAACGAGAAGTAATTTTTAAAATTCATTTGATGGTTATAAACGATGAAATTCAACTTAAGGGAACATTAATTCTGCAAATAAACGAAATTTACTGTAAAAAGAATTGATACTTTTGAACGTCAAATTTATCATGCATGACTCGACGAAAGATTGAAAAAGCATTTAAGCGCCTCACGCATTTGCCCGGAGGATCAGGATTGTTGCAATATTCATTTAATAAGGTAAAAGCAGCATCTCTCAAAATAAGCAAATCAACGCTTGTTGCCCATCCTCCTACCATTATGCTTGAGGTTACCAACAAGTGCAATCTCAAATGCATTACCTGCCCGCGCGAACACGGCTTTGGCAAAGAGATGGACAAGGGTTTCATGCCCTTTGAGCAACTTACCAAAGTGGTAGACCAATGCTATCCTTATATCGACTCCATTGGCTTAACCGGATTGGGCGAAACCATGCTTTACCCGCAACTTGCCGATGCGGTTCGTTATATAAAATCGAAAAGCAAGGGGATCATTACTTCCATATCCACCAATGCCAGTATGCACCAATGTGTGGAGAAAGTGGAAGAAATGAAAGGCCTGATTGACACGGTTCAAATTTCTATTGATGGCATAGGCGAAGTGTACGACAGTATACGTATTAACGGCGATTTCAAATACTTTATTTCCAATGTACGCGAAATAGCAAAGGTTACAAAAGGGTCGGGTACTCATGTTACGCTAAACATGGTAATTGTAAAAGAAAATTACCACCAAATGAGCGAACTGGTTGAGCTGGCTCACGAAATAAATATACCGTTCCTGAATTTCACGCTGTACAATCTGGCTTCCGATACAAAGAACGACATCAGCTATTATGATTTCTTTACCACACCTGAATTCATAACTGCTTTAAAGAAAGCACATGAAACGGCATCCCAATACCCGAATTTAGAATTTACCGTTTGGGATCATAACACGTCTGCGGGTTTTCGCAAGTGCCACTTTCCATGGACCCATTTCTACATTACCTGGGATGGTTGGCTGGTTCCATGCTGCGCCAAACCTTTCCCCAAGGAAATGAACTTTGGCAATGTATTTGAAACATCGCTCATGGAATGCCTCAATTCAAAACCATACCAGGAATTCAGGGATATGTGGTTCAGAAATGAAACGCCCGACTTCTGTAAAAAATGCCACTTCATTGCACTTAACAGCTTTAGTTTACCTAATTAGTATACCATGAAGAAATGTAAATTTAGCCTCATATTAACCATTTTATTACTGGGTTTCACTTCTATTACCAAGGCTCAAACACCTGCCGACTCAGCGCAAATATTTCTTTTAACCGCTTCGCCGGGAACTGAAACGTATGCAGCGTTTGGCCATAGTGCTATACGGGTATACGATCCTACACGCAACTACGATGTGGTATATAATTTTGGTATGTTCGATTTCTCAACCCCTAACTTCTACTTGAAATTCGGGTGGGGTAGGTTAATGTATTTCTTGTCTAAAGCGCATTACGAGCATTTTTTAGAGGAATATCAATCTGAAGGGCAAGCCATTTACCTGCAAAAATTCAATTTCACCAATGAGGAAAAGTGGCAGTTTATAAATAACCTCGAAAACAATTACTTGCCCGAAAACCGCTATTACCGGTACGATTTCTTTTACGATAACTGTGCAACCCGCATCCGCGATATTGTTGAACAATCCATAAGCGGGAAATTGATATACGACAGCACATACATCACCAAACCGGAAACATTCAGGCAATTAATTGAGCAGGATCTGGGCCGCACGCCATGGAACTTTTTTGGGATCAATATTTTGATGGGAAAAGGAACGGATAGCATTGCCAATCTGCGTAACTACATGTTTTTGCCATTACACATGCGTAACATCTTTGAAAATGCTAAGGTAACCAGAGGCGATTCTATTGTTGCCCTCACCGAAGCGCCTGTGGAACTGTTTCCTTCAAGGATAAACTTTCAAAAGCCTTCTATATTCGGTCTGCCGGAAGTAATTATGTGTTTGTTCCTGTTGCTTGTTATTGGCTTAACCTATTGGGGATACAAGAAAAACCTGCGCTTTAGTGTGTTCGATTTCCTCCTGTTTTTTATTACAGGCGTATTGGGGTTATTGGTGGCAGCACTTGCCACAAGCAGCTTACATTCTGTATTGCATCATAATAGTAATCTGTTTTGGACAAACCCTGCAAACCTGGTCGTTGCTATCGCGTTGCTCGTTCGCTGCCAGAAGAAATGGTTCAGCTATACATTGGGCATGTACCTAGTGGTATTATTGATTTTTATACCTGTATCATTCTTTATCATGCAGGATATACCGCTGGCTGGGCAATTTGTAGCACTTGTGCTTGCAACAAGGATGGTGGCATATTTCCTGGCTTCGGCAGCCTCAGATAAAAGCGGGAAATAAAGATGTATAGCCATTTGGCAAAGGCCTTGATAACATCCATTTTAAAATGCATTGTCATTCCGGCGGAGGCCGGAATCCCTAAGCAAAGGAGTACGTGTTTAAGCAATCCCAATAAGCTTCGTAGTTAAGGGATTACTTCGTGAGGGCTGCGCCGTTCCGGCCTTCGCCGGAACGATTCTCACGAACGAAGCGAGTAATGACAACTTCGTAGACTTTTTACATATTCTCTAATTCAGGTAGGGTTATTCTTTACTTCACCATCAACAATTTTATTACTCGTGTAGCAGAGCCATCATCGTTCGTTAGAAAAATGAGGTAAACTCCAGTTGCTGCCCTTCGACCACTGCGTATTCGGCCATCCCATATAGCCTGTCCGCCCTGCGACTTGGTTTGGTATACCAGGTTACCGGAAATATCAGTTATTTTAACATCCGCATCGGCAACCAGCCCCGAAATAATAATATCGCCATTGTATTCAGGGCGAACAGGGTTGGGAAACACGTAAGCATTCGAGAAATCATCGTTAGGAGCCGTAGCTATGGCTCTGAAGGAGATAATTCCCAGGTCGGTACCAAAAAAAACCTCGCCTGTTTTGTCATTTATGGTAATGGAGCGTATGGTATTTGAGAAGATTGGACTGTTATCGGTATTGAAGTGATAAATCTGTTTTTGTCCATCGGCCGAAATAAGGAATGCGCCTCCTTTTTCCGTGCCAAACCATTTACGGTTGCCGCCATCAACGGTTATGCAATTGATGGTTTCTGTTCCAAGCAATACATCGGTGCCCGTTTCGGCATCCTGGCGTTTGATCGTGGGTTGTGTTCCAGCAGTTTCTCCATTGAGAACCGTTTCGGGCCGGCTGTACACCACAGGTCCTTTATCGGTTCCAACCCATACACTACCGTCCTTATCGCTGGTAACGCAGAAAATATTACTTATGGGTTCTCCAAAATAGGTTAGGGGCTTGAACTTAAGATACCGATCGTCATCTTCGTTATCGATCGTTTTATTGATATCGAACACGAAAAGCCCCATCATGCGCGGGAGCACAACCCAGAATTGTCCGTTTCGGTCTACATGTATGGGCCCCATGGTATTAACGTTAAGGTAGGGCCCATAGGGAAAGCTTTTCCATGTGCCGTCCGTTTTAAGGACGGAGACAGGCGAGGATACACCGCTGTTCGTAACCCACAGGTTATTGTTTTGGTCGAATGCCATGCCTGCAATATCCACGTAATCCGCTCCACCGATAGCACTTTGAAGTGAGCTGTTAGTGTACGAGTAGTTGGCTGCAATTTGGTTATCTTTATATACAAAAATGCCTTTTCCCCAGCTGCCCGCGTAAAGCTTTGAAGGGTCTGCCGGATCTGCAATGGGCAACATATAATCAAATGCATCCCAGTTTATGTAACTATTCCAGGTTTCGTCTTTAAAAGTATAGAGTTCGCCCTTTCGGTAAAGATTACCCCACGACTGGTTTACGCCTCCCCCTGTAACCACAACGGAACCGTTGGTATAAATCATATTGTTTACGTGCGATACATACGGTCCGTTAGGATATAAAACCACTGGCTCGTTCGAATTCATGGTTACTTTGATCAAGCCGGCTTCGGCATCGGCAACCCATATATTCGTGCCATCGTATAGGGCACTGTTAGGGTTTGAGTAATTGAAATCGTTAACTAACTGAAACATTTCATTGAGCAGATACGCATGATTGTTCACAGTAGCCAGCAGACGATTTCCCGAAACGCGCAGTTCCTTAATGGCTGAAGGCAAATTGGCCGAAGAATTAACCCACAAGCCATTGGAATAAATAAACAGAGGATTCCCCGGTGTATTCATCGCTTTGCCGGCTACAATTACTCCGTTGAAATTAACAATGTGCGAGAATTCATCGGTACTGCCGTCAATATTGGTTACCCTTTGCCATTGATTAAAGTTCACCAGGAACGGATCGTTCACCAATGCCTTGAAAATACCTTTGGAAGTGGCTGCATAAAAGTTAGTACCATCGGAAGTGAGCGCATTTACTGCGTATTTTTCGTCGGGGTCCCCGATGATGTAATTGTCTTTGATTTCGAACCGGTTCAGGTCAATAACCAGGATGCCGAAAGAATAGCTCAAGTACGCAAAATCATTAAGAAAATAAATGTGATGCGCTTCTTTACTCCCCAAAATGCTTTTCGATTTCAGGTCGGCAATATTGATGATCTGGTTATTCTTAATGATATCGATGTTTCCATTGGTATAGGCCACCAGAAGTATGTCTTTTTCTTCGGTGTACTCCATGGTGGCAATACCCATATCGAATAAGCCGGTAATGGTCGATAACTTCTCAAAACTGTTATCGGCCGTATTGTACGAAAAGATATTCTGTTCGGTAGCGCAGAACAACTTGCTTTTGACTTTCACTACCTTCTTGCAATGGCTGTATGCAAGATGATCGCGCCATGCACCTACAGGAATTTGCGCCTGCATTGTAAGAGTCAGGAGTACCCATCCTATTAAACAGATAATTCGCACGAAATAGAGTTTCTTATGTAAACGCATCAAAGCCAATATTATTTTTTGTTTTGTTCTTTAAGAAAGGCAATAAATTGAGCAAAAGCCCTGGCACGGTGACTCATTTTGTTCTTTTCGGCAAGCGGCATTTCGGCAAACGTCTGCGAAAAGCCTTCCGGAACAAACACAGGATCGTAACCAAAGCCGTCAGTTCCCCGCTTTTCGTCAATAATATGGCCATTTACAATACCTTCAAAGAGATATTCGCGCCTATTGTCGATATATGCTATTACGGTGCGGAATCGGGCCTTGCGGTTAGGTTTATTCTTTAAATTGGAAAGCAGTTTTTCGATATTTGCCTGTGTTCGCTTTTCTTCGGAGCCGTGTTCCGAGATGGTACCTGCATAGCGGGCTGAAAAAACACCGGGTTCACCGTTCAATGCTTCCACTTCCAATCCTGTATCGTCTGCAAAGCAGGGAACATCGTATCTTTCAACTATGTATTTTGCCTTATCCAGCGCATTTCCTTCAAGTGTTGGCTGTTCTTCAGGAATATCGCCCGAAAAACCAATATCTTTAAGGCTTTCCAGGTGAAAGTCGTTGCCCAGGAGGTCGTTTATTTCTTTCAGTTTATGGGCGTTGTTTGTGGCGAAGATGATGGTCTTTGTCATTTTCCAATTTTAAATACAAAGAAATAAAAAAGGATGACATGGTGCCATATCATCCTTTTACGATCGTTAACAATAATTTTATGCTCCTGATGCGCTAAAGCTGCCTCCTAGTCGCGATGGTTTCGGGTTTATACACATCACGGGTATTTTAGCGTGGTTATCGATAATATTTTGTTCCGATGCGGCAAAGATATAATCGGCGAGGTTTATGGATTTGGTTGTGCTAATAAGAATTAAGTCGGCTCCGATTGATTCTGCAAAATGAATGGTTTGTTCCGAAAAATCCTTGCGCGGTTCGGATGAAATCAATTCGTAAGGGATGTCGTTATTTTTAAGGTGTTTCTCGGTTAATTTGGTATTGGAGAATATTTTACGCAGAAAGCCTTTGTCGTTGAATCGGATAATGCCAAGAAATTTAACCTTGGAAGACGATTTGTAGATGTAAACCTTCGAATTGAAAACCTTGGCAATGAATGTGAGCCATCCGATTTTCTCGAGCATTTCGCGTTTATAGTCGACTGGGAATACGATTTTTTCGAAGGTATCCTTATGCGGAGGTCCCTGAACAACAATACATGGAGCTTTCGATTTCACAACAACTTTCAGTGCCCAACTCCCCGAGAACTTTTGCATTCCCTTGCGTCCATGTGTTCCCATTATCACCATCGAAGCGTTTAGCTCATTTGCAACATCTCCTATGGTTGAAAAGATACTCCCTTCCCGTACCATGGTTTTTGGCATGATTTGAAACTTCTGGGAAATTTCGTTCGCCTTTTCTTTGATTTTTTGTTCCGCATCCAGTCGTTCTTCTTCCAACTTGATTACGTGAATCATTGCTATCTCTTTACCAAGCAGTTTTGAAAATTTAACGGCGTGCTCCAAAGCATAGTCCCCGAATTCCGAAAAATCGGTTGGAACTAAAATAATGTGTTTCTGGGAGTCCATAAATGTAGGGCTTTTAGTAAATTGTTTAATTTGGAATGGTGTTATATTTTGTGGTTTATATAATATTTTATATTTTAAACTTTTAAGAAAAACCGGATGAAAAACAGGTTAAGTTTATGTTTATTAAAAATATAAAATATACTGGAGAAACTTTAAAGTTCGTCCTGATATTTTTTTATCTGGTAATGCCTTTTTACGTATATCCGGTAGAAAAGGTTTCTTTTGAAGTTCCTGCTTTCACAACTACAATCTACCGTTTTAATCTGGGAGGCTCCCAATGTTATACTGTACAAAGCAATCCGAACAATATCATTTATGTGAGTAACGATGGAGGCATTCTTGTATTCAACGGGTCGTACTGGAATCTGATTCCCTTGCCCGAGAAATGTTTTGATGTGTATGCCGAAAGCCAGCAGTTGTATTTTGTGTGCGAAACGTTCATAGGAATCATCAACAAGGATGAGTCTTTGAATCCTGTTTTTAAGAAAATAACCTTACCCCAAAAAATAACTTCCAAACACAAAGCCAAACTGTTTAAGTCGGGGAATGAGCTGTATTTATTTACAAATCCATCGTTATATATGGCTTCGGGCAATAAGCTAAACCTGATAAGTTCCGATTGTTCCGATTTGTGCTCGTTTCAGAACAATATCTATATCCTTGATTCGCAAAACAGCCTTTATAAGCTTAACGGAAGGCAAACTGAATTTATAACGGCCTTTGGGAATAACCGAAACATATATGGTTTTGTCCGTTCAAAAAACAACATATGGGTTAAAACCAACAAACGAGAAATGATAGCGGTTGATCCATCGGTTAAAACATCCCGGATATTCCCTATAAAACCCGCTTATCAGGGAGCCATTCATGAAATTAATATTGCAGGGAATACCTTTTTGCGGATTGACAGCAGCCAGCATATCGTTATATACACACCTGGCAAGGCGATGGAGAAAGATATCCGTTTTTCGAATCCACTAACCGAAACTGCCAAATATACCTACTGCGATTCCGAAGGTAATATTTGGCTTTTAAATAACGAAGGCATTGTAAGGCTATCCATGCCTTCGTACGCCAATGTTTTCCCTCAATTAACCGGCGTAAATAAAGGGGACTGGACTATTTTTCTCGATAAATTCCTTATTTATAATAATCAGTCGCAGGCCCTGGTATTTAGTCAGGACACGCTACACAGGACCTTTCGTTTACCAACGTCCTCTACAAAAATAATTTCGGCCGGTAACCGGCTTATCGGATTTGATACGAATTCCGTTTCGGATATTAGTCTGCAAGGCAATGTTCAACTTATTGAGAAAGGTAAAATTACACTTCTCACTCCGTCGCAGCTCAATTATGCGGGTTTTTATTGTGTGGTAAACGGTCAGCTTAAGCTGTTCTATTATGTCGATAATACCTGGCGTCAACGGATGATTGCCAAAACCATTCCTGAACAACTTGTTTCCATTATAGAATGCAATGCCCAAAAACTTCTTGCCTTATCTTCTTCAGGGAAACTCTATAAAATGGACGGTGTAAATGGGTTTATGCCGCTTGAGCTGAAGGTTCCGGGCAAAAAACCAACGAACTTACCCTGGTTGAATATCTCCAGGTGCAATGAAAACATTTTTCTTCAGAACTTTAAAAAAGTATATCAATACAAATACAATGACAGTTGCACGGAGGTAAGATCCATCCAAAAACTGGTAAAACACAATTCTTTTATACAGCGGTTTATTCCACTGGGCCAAAACGCAGCAGCAATTGTACTTAATCCGATTGGAGAAACCAGTCAGGAAGTCTATTATTTCAAGGATATATTTACCACAACGCCCGATCAGGCTATAAAAATTCCCTATCAGCAATTCGATCCGGGGAATATCGAAAAAATAATGGCTGCGGATAAAAATACCCTTATTCTATCCGGAAGGGACAAAACCATTCAGTTTAATTTACCTAATTTCCTGAATGAGCGACGGGCAAACCAGGTTTTTATAACCAAAATTCTATCGTTGCGCGATACCATTTTGTATGAAAACAGGATGGGGCTTGGCTTTCCTCACAGAGAAATTACCCTCGACCCCCAAACGAGTTACATACGCTTCGAGTTTACCTCGCCGGGCTACAAAAGCAATAACGACATAAAATACGCGTATTTTCTCGAGGGATATGATCTTGATTGGTCCGAATGGCAGAATATTCAGAGCAAAACGTATCTTCGTCTGGCCAGCGGCAAATATAGTTTCAGGATTAAGGCCATGCAGAACAATGGTCAGGTATCCGACGAAACCATTGTTACCATCCACATAAAGGCTCCTTTTTACCTTGGAACTACAGCGTATATCGTCTATGGACTTATTGTCGTAATAGTAATCATTATCATTCTCATTAAAAGAAAGCGCAAGTTTGAGTGGGAAAAATCAAAGCTTGAGCGTATCATCAGCGAGCGAACTGCCGAACTACAAAGAGAAAAAGAAGTAACCGAAGAACTGCTGGCCAACTTACTGCCAAAAGATACCGTAACACAGCTAAAGAGTAAGGGGAAGGCGATTTCGCAAAAATACGATCTGGTAACTGTGCTGTTTTCAGACATCGAGGGGTTCACGAAAATTGCAGAGCAGATGAATCCTGAACAACTCATCGACGACTTGGATAATTTCTTCTTCCATTTCGATTCGGTGGTTGAAAAATACAACATCGAAAAAATCAAGACCATTGGCGATGCATACATGTGTGCCGGTGGTATTCCCTATAAAAACAGGACTAATCCCGTTGAAGTAGTACTGGCCGCCATCGAAATGCAGGATTACATGAGGCAGCTTAAGCAAAAGGACATTAATATCTGGGATTTGCGCATAGGTATACACACAGGTGCTGTAATTGCAGGTGTTGTGGGACACAAGAAATTATCGTACGATATTTGGGGCGATACCGTGAATACAGCCAGCCGCATGGAGTCCTCGGGCGAAGCCGGTAAGATCAATATATCCGGTCACACCTATGAACTGGTAAAGGATTTCTTTGTATGCGAATACCGTGGCCGTATGCCTGTAAAATACAAAGGCGACGTAGATATGTATTTTGTAAAAGGCATTCGTCCAGAGCTTTCTGTAGACCTCAAAGTGATACCCAACAAAAAATTCTTCATCCAGTTGCAGTTGCTTCGGTTACAAGATCTTGAAGAATTTGTACTGGACCGCTTTAATGTTGAATTCCCCAATCATTTGTATTTCCATAACGCAAAAAGAGCCAAAGATGTGCATACGCAAACCGAGCTTATTGCAAGGGCTGAAGAAATATCGCCCGAGGAAATGCTTCTTGTGCGGACTGCTGCATTATTGGTTGATACGGGAATTATCAGTAATTACTACAACCATCTGGTAGAAAGTGTAAAATTTGCCCGCGAAATACTTCCGAAATTCAGGTATTCTACTGATCAGATTGATATCGTTTGCCGCCTGATCATTTCAATCGACTACATAACGGAAAATACCGGAAAGCTTGAAGCGATTGTTAGCGATGCTTACCTTAATTATTATGGACGGGTAGATTATATGGAAAATACACTCAATCTCCTGAAAGAGGTTAAAATGAAAAATACCGGCTTGGATGAGAAGAAATGGTGGGACGTGCAATTGGAAAAAATGAGAAATTTCAGGTTTAAGACACCCACCGGTCAGCTATTACGCGAGGTAAGTGCTGAAAAACAGCTCCAAAAACTAAAAGAATACCTTAATTTATTTTAAACAACAGGCTAAGAATAATCCCAAATCATTAAATTTGCAGAATAAAGCTTGAAAGTAATCGAAAAAATATTTTTTCCCCAAATAAAATAGGATTATTTGGTGTTCTTTTCCGGCTTACACATTCACTTTCGTTTAATTTTATTAAAAAAATCACAATGGTTACATTGGACTGGGGAAATCTTCCCTTCGGATATATCAAAACGAATGCAAACGTACGCTGCTATTACAGAAATGGCGCGTGGGGCGAAATCGAAGAAAGCACTTCCGAACACATTAACATGCACATGGCCGCTACCTGCCTGCATTACGGACAGGAAGCATTCGAAGGGCTGAAGGCATACAAAGGCAAGGATGGCAAAATACGCCTTTTCCGGGTTGAAGAAAACGCTAAGCGTATGGCCGAAACTGCCAAATATATTCGTATGGCCGAACCACCTGTTGATTTATTTATAGAAGCCGTTAAAAAAGTTGTTTCCTTGAATAAGGAATTCGTTCCGCCTTACGAATCGGGCGCAACACTGTATATACGTCCCCTGTTAATAGGCACTGGCGCGCAGGTTGGGGTTAAGCCATCGTGCGAATATCTGCTCATAATCTTTGTTACTCCGGTTGGTCCATACTACAAGGCTGGCTTCAAACCCATCGATGTGCTTGTTGAAAGAAACTCCGACAGAGCCGCGCCCCTTGGTACCGGTCACATTAAAGTAGGAGGAAACTATGCAGGCAGCCTCGTTGGTCAGGAAAAAGCTTATAAGAACGGCTATTCTGCCTGTTTGTACCTCGATGCACGCGAGAAAAAGTATATCGACGAAGCAGGTACAGCCAATTTCTTTGCTATAAAAAATAATACATATATAACACCGCACTCACATAGTATTCTCCCATCGGTAACAAATAAAAGCCTTATACAGCTTGCCGAACATTTAGGCATGAAGGTTGAACGCCGCCAGATATCTGTCGATGAGCTTAGCTCTTTCGAAGAAACCGGCGCATGCGGAACCGCCGCTGTAATAAGCCCTATTGACAAGATTGTTGATATGGAGAACAACAAAACCTATCAATATTGCAAGAATGGCCAGCCGGGTCCTGTATCGCTCAAACTATACGAAAACCTTCGTGGCATCCAATATGGCGATATTAAAGATCCTTTTGGCTGGGTAACCATACTGGATTAAAGAATAACAATATAAAATTTTGGTTTTCAAAAACGGCTCTTTGTAGTATTTATATTAACAAAGAGCCGTTTTGTACGTTCTAAGAAATATTTTATACTTTTGCACGGATATTTAATAGTGTATGAAATCAAAAGAAAACAGGATATTACAGCGACGGCTCCGTAGTTCATATATAACTTCGGTAATATC
>DATALJ010000255.1:0-4711 GCA_036261135.1 Bacteroidales bacterium | reverse complement strand
GAAAATACGGGCTTATCAACCAGGGCGTTTTTCCTTCAATGTAAAAGGTGGACGTTGCGAAACATGCACAGGAGCAGGCGTACAAACGATCGAAATGAACTTTCTGCCCGATGTATTTGTGGTTTGCCGCGATTGTAATGGGAAACGTTACAACAGAGAGACGCTTGAGGTTAAATACAAGGGCAAATCCATCAGCGATGTGCTGGACATGACCATCAATCAATCGGTTGAGTTCTTCGAGAACATTCCTTCTATTGTAAACAAGCTCATCACCTTAAAAGAAGTGGGATTGGGCTATATAAAACTAGGGCAGGCCTCCACTACCCTTTCGGGTGGAGAATCGCAACGGGTAAAACTGGCAGCCGAACTTTCCAAGCGCGATACAGGCAAAACCGTTTATATACTCGACGAACCTACCACCGGTCTTCATTTCGAAGACGTAAGAGTGCTCCTTGAGGTGCTCAACAAACTGGTGAATAGAGGTAACACGGTAATTGTTATTGAGCATAACCTCGATGTTATCAAGGTTTCTGATTATATTATCGATATCGGGAAAGAAGGAGGCGCTGGTGGCGGACAGGTTATTTGCACCGGAACTCCAGAAGAAATTATACGTAATAAAGAAAGTTACACCGCATTGTATTTAAAAAAAGAATTGAACCAATAACTGAATTTCAAAATTTGCTGCTATTTTTAGCAAATGCCAAACTTTAATGAAACAATCGCATTATGTCAACAAGTGAAGAAAAAATCAGGAATGCTTTTCAGGAAAAGACCTGGAACGAAATAAAAAGTGAAGATTCTTGGCGAATTTTCAAAATTATGTCCGAATTTGTGGAAGGGTATGAAAAAATGTCCCGTATTGGGCCTTGCGTCTCCATTTTCGGCTCAGCACGTACGAAACCGGAAACACCCTATTACAAACTGGCCGAAGAAATTGCTTTTAAGCTTACCCAATTTGGGTATGGGATTATAACCGGCGGCGGACCTGGAATTATGGAAGCTGCAAACCTTGGTGCAATGCGTGGCAAAGGCCGTTCGGTAGGTATGAACATCCGTCTCCCCTACGAGCAGGAGCACAACATGTTTATCGATAATGATAAACTCATCACTTTCGATTACTTCTTCGTTCGCAAAACAATGTTCATGAAGTATTCCCAAGGGTTTATCGTATTGCCCGGCGGTTTTGGTACTTTTGATGAACTGTTTGAAGCCTTAACCCTTATACAGACCGAGAAAATCGGCAGGTTCCCAATTGTACTTGTTGGAACCGATTACTGGAAAGGCCTTGTGGACTGGATTAAAGAGGTAATGCTTGAAGAAGAAAAGAACATCCAGGAAGACGACCTCGAATTATTCAGAGTAGTGGACGATGCAGACGATGCCGTTGAAATCATCAACCAATTCTACTCGAAATACCTGCTAAGTCCAAACTTCTAAAACTTACATACCATACCACCAGCCATTACCAAACTGGTGGTATTTTTCTTTTCCACATTATACCTGCAACTTATTGATTCAACTCCCGTATAACAGCAATAAATAAAGCTCAGGGATACAGATTTTCGATTAAATTCAGCATATTGCAAAACAATTGCTTAAAATTTGGGGAAAAAGTCCGAAATTAAGCTTTATTTTAGCCGATCAAAGTTATTAACATTATTGCTAGTTATTAACAATACTGTTAATTTTACATTGTTTAACGAACCAACGAATAGCCATTTTCATAAATTTGTTCATATTGAATTCGTTGTATCTTAACTTTTTTAAATTATGATGCGATTAGCCATTGTGATACTTCAGCTGTTGAGCTTATTTTCATTAAGCATGCTGTTCAGCGGCGATGTTAGTATGGAGATCGATGCGCCGGGACAAATTAATGCAGGCAAGGAAATTACAGTAACCGTTACGCTTAATAAAGCCGATCTGAAGGATTTTTCCCGCTTTCAAATGGAACTGCCCAACGGATTAACTGCCGAAAATATCTCTTCGTCCAACGCTGACTTTAGTTTTAAAGACCAAAAAGTACGTTTAATCTGGTTGCGACTGCCCGAAGAAAAGTCCATAACCTTCTCGTTCAAAATAATCAGCAATGAAAGGCTAAAAGGTTCATTTGATCTGAATGGTAAATTCTCATACATAGAAAACAACGCGCGTAAATCGGTTGACTTTACGCCTAAACACGTTGCCATTGTTCCGAATCCTTCCATTGATCCTACGTTACTGGTTGATATAAAAGATTTCGGAAAATCCATTTACCAGAATGCCTCTATTTCGGAGACCCAGATTGCATGTATTCGCCAGAAACCCTTATGGAACGAGGTTAACAAAGAGTATGTGGTTTCCATTCTTGTGAACAAGGAGCAACTTAAGAAATTTGCCAAAATTGAGGAGAATATTCCTGCAGGATTCACGGCAATCAACATCTATGGCAACGAAGGTATATTTACCTTCAAAGATGGAAAAGTTAAGTACTTGTGGATGAATTTGCCGGCTGATAATTATTTTACGGTATCGTATAAACTTATTCCTTCCAATGGAATGAAAGATGCGCTGATTACTGGTAGTTTCTCTTATATTACGGATGACAAAACCAAGAGTATCCCTATTGTTGAAAAGAACACCGATTTGGCAAACCTCACGACAGAAAAGGTTCGCTCCATTCTCCTGGCTCCTACCGCTGTTATTGCATCGGTATCGCCCGCTGATACTACCAAAACCATTGCAGCTGTTAACACTCCGGTCAAAGAAGATAAAGTGATCAAACAACCAGTTACAACGGTAAAAGATGATTCAAAAAATGTAGCCCAGGTAAAAACGCCGGTTAAACAAACATCGGAAGAGTTGTCCGATCTTCTTGAGCCGCAAATAGGTATTTATTACAGGGTACAAATAGCGGCTGGCCACAAACCCATTAATATTAAAAGCTATTTCAGAAAATTCAAACTCGACAACAAAGTATTTCAGGAAAACCATGATGGCTGGATAAAGTATTCGATTGGTTCTTTCCCTCAATACAGAGAAGCCCGCGATTACAGGGTTCATCTCTGGAATACTACCTCTATGACCGATGCATTTGTTTCGGCTTATAACGAAGGAAAGCGCATTACTGTTCAGGAAGCATTGATGATTGCTAACCAAAAATGGTATAAATAACTATCAATGAAAATTATTACACGAATTTGTCTTCTTCTGCTCCTAACGTCGGTTTCAATATCAACGTTTGCCCAAATTGATGACGAAGAATACTATGATTCTCTTCTTTATGAGACCATTACTCCCATAAACCCGGTATACCTTCCGGTAATTGGCGTGGGTACAGGTGTTCTTAATTTTTACGGAGAATTAAATAATAACGATAAGGGTTTTATGCTAGGGGCTCCTGCAGTAAAGCTCAATGTTTCGACTTACCTCGACAGAAAGCACCTGTTCAGGGGTAACTTTTTTCTCATATTCGGCTCCATCTATGGTGAAAAGAGATCGAATACAGACCTCAGGTGGAATCTTAACTTCAAGAGTGACATTGTAGATTTTGGCTTAAATCTCCATTACGACTTTCAACCCTTTTTTAGAACCAGCCCTATTCGTCCATTCGTATCTCTCGGAATTGAAAATGTTCAGTTCAACTCAAAAGGAGACCTAATGAACGGGGATGGCGTATATAATTATTGGTCGGACGGAACCATAAGAAATGCTCCGGAACCTACACCTAATGCCCAGATTATGCATCGGGATTATAAATATGAATCCGATTTACGGGACTTGGATCTTTATGGACTGGGAGATTATATGCAAAGTACCCTGGCTATTCCTTTCGAAGTGGGTATTGATTATAAGGTTTCGGATAGGTTGAATTTGCGGTTATCGCATTCGTGGCATTATACATTCTCCGACAACATCGATAATGTAAGCAAAAACAATAAACCAAGCGGTATCGTGGGGAACAAAAATAACGACATGTTTACATTCACCTCCTTCTCGATGCATTTCGACTTATTCTCGCCGGAACGCGCGATTAAAGTAAAAAACATGTTTGCTGACGTTGAGTTCAACGATTACGAGCTCTTTAGCGATGAGGACTTCGACCAGGTGCTTGATCTAGATGACCAATGCCCCGGAACCCCTCTGGGAGTAGCAGTTGATTCGATTACAGGTTGTCCGCTTGATGATGATAAAGACGGTGTTCCCAACTATCTGGATAAGGAAGTTCATTCCAAAATTGGCGCTATTGTTGATGAAAATGGTATAGAATTAAATACCGAGACTTATGCGGCACAGCTGAGCCAGGAAGCCATCCGAAGAAAAGATGTAGACATGTTTCTACTGATGCACAGGGCTCAAAGTAAGTATGGTAGAAAAACAGATAAGCCTATTCCTTCTAAATTCAAGAGCGTAGACGCGGATGGCGATAATTATATCTCATTTGATGAACTTCTGAAGTCGATAGATGATTACTTCGATTTCTCTACCAATTTCACCTCGAAAGACATTTACGAATTGCAGGATTATTTCTTTGAGCAATAGTAAAGTTTAGAAATATTAAGAGATGTCATTCCGGCGAAGGCCGGAATCCTTATGATCTCCGTAGTTAAGGGATTCCGGCCTTTGCCGGAATGACATTTATTGCAGACTTTTGATTTATACTTTCAACGCCCGGTCTATTTCCCGCTTGGCATCTCGCTTCTTAATGTCTTCGCGCTTGTCAAATTCC
>DATALJ010000251.1:0-2431 GCA_036261135.1 Bacteroidales bacterium | reverse complement strand
CACTTCACAACGGTTTAGGCAAAAACCAGGACAATATTTTTACTCTTACAAGTCTGCCTGAACCGATTAGCACGAATTACAGGACTTTCCGGCAGGAATTAATGAAAAGGCCGGTAATTAAGGACATCACTTTTCATTGGTTAATTCCTGGGAAAGAACCTTATGCTAGCAGTAACTTTACGATTGACAACAAAGCACCCGAAAACAAAAAGATTTATATGTTTCCGGTGAGTTACAATTTCAATACATTTTACGGTATCCGTTTTCTTGCCGGTGAAGATTTTACAGAAGTTGAACCGGGACAATATTTGGCAAAGTATATCATTAACGAAACAGCATTGCATTATCTGGGGTACAACAAACCAAGTGACGTTATTGGTAAGCCATTTCAATATTTTTACTTTGAAACTGACTGGATTAAGCCGGGATATATCTCGGGAGTTGTGGAAGATACTTATATAGCATCTTTCGAAGTAAATGAAAAACCGTTGGTGATGATTTATAAGGATGACTTTTTTATGTCGTCCCTGTCAGTAAAATACGCCGATGGGGAAAGAGAAGCAGCTGTATCGGCAGCAAAAGAGGTGTTTCATCAGTTTGCTCCGGAAAAAACACCTGAAATAGAGCATATCGGTATGCTTTATAAAAATGTATATGCCGCCTACATAAAACAGCAAAAGCTTTTAGGTTTTATTCTACTTGTGATTATTTTGATCTCGTGCATGGGGTTATTTGCCGTGGCTTCTTTCATAATTACGAACCGGACAAAAGAGATTGGAATCCGTAAGGTAAACGGTTCGAGAACCTTTTCTATTGTAGCCATGCTAAATAAGGATTTTCTCAGGTGGGTTTTCATTTCCTTCCTCTTCGCCTGCCCTGTCGCCTGGTATGCCATGCACAAGTGGCTCGAGAATTTTGCCTATAAGACTGAACTGAGCTGGTGGGTATTTGCTGCGGCAGGAATAATAGCGATGGTGATTGCATTGCTAACGGTAAGCTGGCAGAGCTGGAAGGCGGCAAGTAGAAACCCGGTGGAGAGTTTGAGATATGAATAGTCTTGAACTATGATCTAAAAAGATTAAATGAAGGCTATGAATTGTTATCCAGTTTCATCATTAAATCATAATTCAGCCAATAATTGTAATCATATCCCTTCATTCAATCATGAAGTTCAAAGTTCAGAATATTCATTAAATCAGTTAAATCAAAATTCAGAATTAATTAGCCCAATTCTATGTTTAGAAACTATTTTATAACCTCTTTCCGAAGTCTTCTGAAAAACAAGACTTACTCCACCATTAACATTGCCGGCTCGGCTCTGGGAGTAGCGGCGTTTATACTCGTAATTCTATATGTCAGTTATGAATGGAGCTTCGACAAGTTTTTCAAGAATAGCGACAACATATACCGGGTGTATATGGACTATATTAAAGGTGCCCATTTTGAGCCAGGAGATGCTCAGGTATATAACCAATCGGGGCCGACATTGAAAAGGGAGATTTCGGAAATTATAGATTATGTGCGATTGTATCATATCAACAAGTCTAGCCTCGAATACAACAACAAAACTATCGAATCAAAATACGGGCAACTGGCCGATCCTTCGTATTTTACCATATTTAATTATCCTCTTATAGAAGGAAATCCTTCGTTGGCTTTGAAAGAGCCCAACGCCATTGTTTTAACCGAAAGCTTAAGTAAAAAGTTATTTGGAGAAGCAACCCCCGTGGGCAAAAATATTACTGTGTATGCCCACAATCGCAAAACAACTCTTACTGTAACAGGTGTCTTAAAAGATTTACCTCAGAATACACATTTGAAAATTGACTTTTTGGTATCGTTTCAAACCATACTTACCTGGCAAATATCCACTCCCGCAGAACTAAACTGGAATAACAATAATTATTTTACCTATATACTTGTAGATAAAAACGCCAATATAGCAAACTTAAGAAAGAAAATAGGGCAGATCGATTTTCCCAATAAACAAGAAGAACGCCACAATTTAGAGTCGTTAACGAGCATCCATCTCCATTCGGATAAACCATACGAAGCAGAAACCAACGGCAGTGCAATAAGAGTAAAATTTCTGTTTGCTATTGCTCTCATTATTATTGTGCTTTCATGGCTCAATTATATGAATCTCACTACCTCCAAATCGATGGAACGGTTAAAAGAAGTAGGAGTGCGAAAGGTGAATGGTGCTCGCCGAAGACAACTTATTTTGCAGTTTATGTCCGAATCGGTTATGCTTAATATAATTGCCATTCTCATTGCATCACTATTAGTAATCTTTTCGTTACCCTATTTAAATGCATTTACCGGCAAAGACCTGATAATCGGTTTGTCGTGGAGTGCCTCCCTTCTTTTGTTATTTGGTATTCCTCTATTGGGTATTGCTATCTCCGGGCTTTACCCTGCATATATTCTT
>DATALJ010000227.1:0-4771 GCA_036261135.1 Bacteroidales bacterium | reverse complement strand
CTCGCTTTGTATTAATACAACTCCCTTTAAGTTATCAAACTTAACCATGTCGGGGCAATTCTCAACCCACATCTATATATCGATTGTTGCTGGCTTAGTTGCAGCATCTCCAGTTATTTTCTATCAGCTCTGGAGCTTTATTGCACCCGCACTTCGCACAAACGAAAGAAGAAACTCCCGCGGAGCTGTTCTGATTGTTACTTTCCTTTTTGTATTAGGGGTTTTGTTCGGCTATTACCTTATTGCTCCTTTATCCATCAATTTTCTCGCAACCTATTCTATCAGTAGTGAAGTAGAGAATATTATTAATGTATCGTCGTATTTTTCTACAGTTGCATCTATAGTGCTTGCAAGTGGCCTGGTCTTTGAATTGCCTGTAATTGCATACTTCCTGAGTAAAATAGGATTAATGACACCTTCCTTTATGCGGAAGTACCGAAAACACTCAATTATAGTTATCCTGATTATCGCTGCTATAATTACACCTCCGGATGTATTTAGTCAGGTTATGGTAACCATTCCATTACTCATTTTGTACGAAATAAGTATTGGAATTTCCGCGAGAGTAGAAAAACAAAGGAAAATGAGCGCTTTATAAATATATTAAGTCAGTAAGAAATGAAACTTAGAACTGAAAATCTGGTAAAACGTTATCGCTCCAGGGTTGTAGTAAAAGGGGTTTCGATTGAAGTGAACCAGGGCGAAATTGTAGGCCTTCTTGGTCCAAATGGTGCCGGCAAAACCACTTCTTTCTATATGATCGTAGGTCTTATTGCTCCAAATGAAGGACAAATCTTTCTTGAAGACGAAGAAATTACCAGGGAGCCTGTTTATCGCCGGGCACAGAAGGGTATCGGCTATCTGGCGCAGGAAGCCAGCGTTTTCAGAAAGTTAAGTGTGGAAGACAATATTCGTGCTGTTTTGGAAATGACAACTCTTTCGAAAAAGGAACAGGAAGAAAAGGTTGAATCGCTACTTTCCGAATTCGGGCTACATAGGATCCGCAAGAGCCTAGGTTATCAGTTGTCTGGTGGAGAGCGCCGCAGGACCGAAATTGCACGTGCATTAGCCATCGACCCTAAGTTTATCCTTCTCGACGAACCCTTTGCAGGTGTTGACCCCATTGCCGTTGAAGATATTCAAATGATTGTTTCCAAACTAAAAGAGAAAAATATCGGTATTTTAATAACCGACCATAATGTGCATGAAACCTTGTCGATTACGGACAGAGCTTATCTTTTGTTCGAAGGGAATATCCTCAAGGCTGGTACAGCTCACGACCTGGCCGAAGACGAACAGGTAAGGCGGGTTTACCTCGGTAAGAATTTTGAATTACGCCTCTGACGAATAACGATAAATAAAAACAAAGCCGGAAGGAAATCCCTCCGGCTTTTTCGTTGTACCCAATAATCCAAACCTCTCAAATATTCTGATATTTTTTCATCTTCTTGTTAATTCTTTCTACTGCTTCTTCAATGGGTTCTTCGGGCTTAATGATATTATAGCTGCCCCAAAAGTTTTCGTCGTATCCGCCATCCAGTTGTTCTATAAAAATTTGACTCGGCTTAAGGCTTTCCGAATATTTGAACCGCGAAACATTAACTGTATCCTTGCTTGTTACTGCTAAATCTACAGTAGATGTATAGATCTTATTGAAAAGCTGGCGTTTTTTATCTACTTTGAATTTAACTTCGTAACGTACATGGTTCAATGTCCATCTTCCGTTCAGTTCGCGATAATCGACTACATAAACCCCGCTTTGGGTCTTTACATTGGTTCCCGTAGGTTTCTTTTTAACAAGATACTTATCGGCAAACTCGACACCTTCGGGGCTTAGACCAAATTCAATGCGCTTAATAGCAAGAGAATTTACGTCTAAATAGATTTTACCATCGTAGTAAGGTTCTTCAACGCCCTTCTTTTGAGTGAATTCAAGGATGTAGGTATCTTTCCCTTCAATATTGCCAATAGTTACAGGCTTATAGTCATATTCGTTAAATGTTTCTTCGGTCATGAAGCTCTGTGGATTCTTGGCCAAGTCGAGCAACAAAGCTACCTGGTGTCCGCCCTGTAATTTGAATACCAGTGTATCCATTTTCTTCACATCCTGGCTTTTACGGCCTTTGAAGATTTTAACCCGGTCTATTTCATTTTCACTTGTGTAGCGCGATTTATAGACATCCAGTACAGCCTCAGCTACACCCACATACTGGCGGTTTTGCATAATTGCTTCGCGATAAAACGCTGTACATAAGAATGGATCTGTTCCATAATTTTGAGGTACATTCCGCATTGCACCACGTATGAGTGATACCGGATCGTTAGTACGAACAATTAATTCCTTCAGTGTTATGGGTTCCGGCTCAAGTATTATATTATTACCATCTGCTTTAAGATTGCTTACAGGCATTGTAAGTGTTTTGTAGCCCATATAAGATACGGAAATCGTTCTGGATTGAGATCCATTAGGAACCTTAATGATAAATTCCCCTTCGCTGTTAGATACTGTACCTATGTTGGTACCTGTAACATACACATTAGCGAATACTACCGGTTTCTTAGTATTCTGATCGGTAAGTTTTCCGCGTAATACAATTACCTTTTCATTTCCATCCTGAGCCAAAGCCTGGTTTTGAAAACTGAAGAGCATCGCAAACAGGATGCAAAGCCCGATAAGGTTCGTCGAAATTTTGTTAATTGTTTTCATGGCTATAGAATTTAGAATATTTTAATTTGGTTAATTTTTAAATCCCGGGTGAAACGGATTATTTTGCCGCTTCTGATTATAAGATTTCCATCTGTGCTTTTACCCTATAAAAATTTTATTTTATCGATAGATTATTGACTATTAAAACAGTAACGCTGAAACATCCGGATTGGTATTAGCCAAGAGAAAATTTTTTAGTATCTCAAAACCATGTTTTTCCAGAATATTTACGTTTTTTTTCACTTCTATTTCCTAAAAAACAAAAAATGAATACCTTTGCAGGGCTTTTTTAAAAAGCGGATGTGTCGTAATTGGTAGCCGAGCCAGACTTAGGATCTGGTGCCGTAAGGCGTGGGGGTTCGAGTCCCTTCATCCGCACAATACTATACTAACGCCTCAACTAACGATTCCAGTATCTATCGATAGTTAAGGCTTTTTTATTCAAGTAGATTAACTTATTTTAAAACAAGAGCGATGAACATTAGCAAAGAAGTTAAAGAGAATTTAACTGCTGTCCTGAAAATCCAAATCAGCAAGGACGATTACGAACCCAGAGTAGATAAAGTATTGGAAGATTACAGGAAAAAAGCCAAAATTGATGGTTTCCGCCCTGGTAAAGTTCCTGCCGGCATGATTAAAAAAATGTATGGCAAATCGGTTATGCTCGACGAAATCAATAAATTGCTCTCAGAAAATGTAATGAAATACATCCAGGATGAAAAAATAAACATCCTTGGCGAGCCGCTACCCAGCGAAAAAGAACAGAAAGAAATTGACTGGGAAAACCAAAATGAGTTCGAATTTGCATTCGACCTCGGTTTATCTCCCGAATTCGACATCAATCTGACCAAGAAAGATAAAGTTACCACTTACAATATTATACCAAGCGAAAAACTTGTTTCAACCTATTACGACAGCTACGCCCGTCGTTATGGCGCTTTCAAAACATGCGACAAGATTGAAGATGGTAAAGAAATGATTAAAGGTACTTTGGTAGAAATGACAGCCGAAGGAACCGTTAAAGATGGCGGTATTTCTGTTTCCGATTCTGCCCTCTACCTTGAATTTATTAAGGATGAAGAGATCAAGAAACAAATAATTGGTTTGAAAGCTAATGACACCATTACTTTCAACCTGCGCAAAGCCTATCCTAACGATGTAGAGCTCGCTTCGATCCTCAAAATGAAGAAAGAAGACGTGAAATCGGTTGATTCTGATTTCCAACTGACCATCGAAACCATATCAAAATTCGAAAATGCTCCCATTAACACCGAACTTTTCGATAAGATTTATGGCGAAGGAAACGTAAAAACTGAAGAAGAATTCAAAGCCAAGATCGAAGAAGAGATTAAAGCTAACCTTTCGAACGAAAGCGAATACAAATTCCGCCTGGATGCTAAAGAACTCATGCTTAGCAAAGCTGATTTCGCGCTGCCAGTTGACTTCCTGAAGCGTTGGATTTTCACTTCGAACGAAGGCAAATTCACCATAGAACAGATCAATGAGGATTTTCCGAAATTCGAACGCGATTTGAAATGGCAGCTCATCCAGAATAAATTAATTAAGGAAAACGACCTGAAGATTACCGACGAGGAAATCATTGAATTTGCTAAGATGCAAACACGCATGCAATTCCAACAATACGGTTTATCCAATGTTCCCGACGAACACATTGAAAACTACGCCATGGAATCGCTGAAACGCGAAGAAGACCGTCGTCGCATCCTCGAACGCAAGTACGAAGATAAGGTATTAGAACACCTGAAGGGTTCAATTAACACCGAATCGAAGGATATCACTCCCGAAGATTTCGATAAGCTGTTCGAAGAAAACAAATAAGTTAGTTCCATGTTATAAGTTTGGGGTTTGAAGTTCGCAGTTTTTAAGCTATTTTTTATAACTTCGAACTTCAAACATTAAACATCAAACTCATTAACATATGAACTATAGCGAAGAATTTAAGAAATATGCTACCAAGCATCAAGGTATCAGTAGTTTAAATCTGCATAAATACCAAACCGTTTTCGACAATTATATTTCCCCAACAATCATCGAAGAACGACA
>DATALJ010000225.1:0-3485 GCA_036261135.1 Bacteroidales bacterium | reverse complement strand
GGCTATAAAACAGAAATTCGCAATATACAGGTTGGCAAAAACCAGTATTTAGAGGTAAAATTAATGCCCGATGTTAAAAATATTGATGAAGTAGTAGTAAAACCTTCGAAAAAGAGGTACAAGAACCGTAAAAACCCCGCTGTTGAGCTTATGGAACATGTTATCGACAACAAGGATAAAAACAGCTACAGCGATCTGGACTACCTGGCTTACGAAAAATATGAAAAGATCGAACTTGGTGTAAGCAACATTGATAGCAGCTTCAAAAAGAAGCGCATTTTTAAAAAATTCCAGTTTGTTTTCGAAAATGTGGATACCTCGAAAATACCGGGTAAAAAGGTTTTGCCCTTTTACCTGAAAGAATCCATTTCCGACTATTACTATCAGAAAAATCCCAAAGAAGAAAAAGAATACGCCAAAGGCAATAAAATGGTGAGTTTTGGCGAATACTTCGATGACAAAGGGATTAGCGATTACATGAAATTTCTTTACCAGGAAATAAACATCTACAACAATAATATACAACTCCTTACAAATCAGTTTCTGAGCCCGCTTGCGGTTTCGGCACCAACATTTTACAAATTTTACATTGCTGACACTACTATGTTAGAGGGACAACGGTGTATCCGCGTATTTTTTTCGCCACGTAACAAGAACGATCTGATGTTTCAGGGTTACGTGTATGTAACTGCCGACTCCAGCTTTGCTATCAAAAAAGTAGACATGGCGGTAAACAGCGAAGCCAATCTGAATTGGGTTAGAAGCTTACATATTAAACAGAGCTTTACTAAGAATTTGGATAAATACCTGCTCACAACCAGCGAAATTTCAATGGATTTTGGAATTACCGATAACAACAAAGGAATTTTCGGGCAACGCACCATTTCCTACAAGGATTATTCGATCAATACAGCTTTTCACGATAGTATATTTTCCAAACATACAGAGGATCCTGTACAAACAGGCACCTACGCATCAAACATTGACTGGAACAAGGTCCGTCATATTCCATTATCGAAATCGGAAGCCGGAATTTACCATACAATGGATAGTGTAAAGCAAATGCCGGCATTTAAGAATGCGATGAGCCTCTTCGTTCTCCTTTTTTCAGGATACCGCGATTTGGGCTACTTCGAAATCGGCCCCGTAAGCACTTTCTATAGCTACAACCCCATAGAAGGTACACGCGTGAGATTTGGCGGACGCACTACCAACAAGCTTAGCAAAAAATTCAATGTTGATACATACATGGCCTATGGCTCTATTGATAAGCAGTATAAGTATTACGGCGGCGTAACCTATTCATTAACCCCGCGCTCTGTCTTCGAATTTCCTGTAAAATCAGTAAAGGTAAGCTATCAGAAAGAGACCAAAATTCCAGGTCAGGAACTGCAATTTGTTCAGGAAGATAATGTTCTGCTTTCCATAAAACGCGGTATCAACGACAAGTTACTTTATAACAGATCGATCAAATTCGAGCATTTAAACGAATTTCGTAACCATTTTTCTTACACCATTGGCTACGAATACACCAAGCAGGCAGCTGCAGGAAGTCTGTTCTTTAACAACATAGATTACACGCAGCATCTCAATACACAAAACCTATACATTTCAGAAATTCAGACAAGTTTACGATATGCTCCACACGAAAGCTTCTACCAGGGCAAAAATTATCGAATTCCAATTATCAATAAATACCCTGTACTGCAATTACAATATGCCTTTGGAAATAAGGCGCTCGGCAACAGTTACAATTACCACAAGCTAAAATTTAGTATTTACAAGCGTTTTTACTTATCAGTGCTTGGCTATTCAGATGTTACCTGGGAAGCTGGTAAAATTTTCGGGAAAGTACCATTTCCGCTATTAACGATTCACAGGGCCAACCAAACCTATTCGTACCAGCTGGCTTCGTATAACCTGATGAACTTTCTCGAATTTGTAAGCGACCAGTACACTTCAATAAACGTTGATCACTGCTTCAATGGTTTCTTTTTCAATAAAATACCTTTAATGAAAAAATTAAAGTTCCGCGAAGTAGCAAGTTTTAAAGCGATTTACGGCAGTGTAGACGAACAGAACAAAAATGGCGCCGACGGAAGCCTTTTCCAATTCCCGGTAGATGCAAACGGAACACCTGTAACGTATTCACTGGAAAAGAAACCTTACATTGAAGCAAGTGTAGGTATTTCAAATATTTTCAAGTTCTTTAGGATAGATGTGGTAAAGCGTTTAACCTATCTGAACAATCCTAATGTTGCCAGCATTGGCCTTCGCATGCGATTTAAATTCGATTTCTAAATAACCGTATTCTATGAAAGCTAGAGATTCTCTCCAAAAACTCATTTACGTCATCATCAATCCCTTTGTTCGATTGCTGATTAAATTAGGAGTCACTCCTAACGCAATAACCACCATAGGATTAATTATTAACATTATTGCAGCCCTCGTATTTATTTGGGGTGCAGAAACCGGAGAAAGGAATGACCTTTCGTATATAGGCATTGGCTGTGGTTTGGTGCTATTTGCAGGGCTATTCGATATGCTCGACGGTCAGGTTGCACGATTGGGTCATAAGGCATCCAGGTTTGGAGCGTTATTCGACTCCGTACTCGATCGCTATAGCGAGCTGATCATGTTTTTGGGTATCTGCTATTACCTTGTAGCGCATCATTACTTAATTAGCTCTCTCATCGCCTTCTGTGCCCTGGTAGGATCGATGATGGTAAGTTATGTACGTGCCAGAGCAGAGGGTCTGGGCCTCGAATGTAAAGGCGGATTAATGCAACGCCCCGAAAGAATAGTAGTCATAAGCGTTTCGGGTATCATCTGCGGAATTGTATCGGCATGTAATGGCGGAAACCAGAAGCTTTACCTGGAACCCATCAATTTCGACATTGTAGAAACCATTTCCATCTTTATTTATCCGCTCACTGCAGTTGCTATACTTTCGAACCTTACAGCAATTAAGCGGCTCATGTATTGCAAAAAGCAGCTAAACACCATGGAGGGACAAAAATGAAGGCACCAGTAGTTGCTATCCTTTTATTCTGTAGCACTGTAATTGAGTCGTTCGGACAAACCGGTTATCCGGTGCCCGAAAAAACAGACAAGATGCTGTTTTATTTTCAACGCAGCCACAATAAAAACACGGTAATTTACGAACTTAACACATGCCCCGATGGCAAACTGGACACCAAAAAGCCGGTTAACTCCTATTGGATAAGATACGAAGAAGGAGGTGTAAAAAAGGAACTCTCTTTTATTCAAAAGAAAGCATTTGGTATTGATTGCAAATTGATGGATAAAGAAAAGAGGAATTATTTGCTGCATTTCAACCATTTCAAAACACGGGATATTTATTGATAATTGGAATTCGATAATTTTTGCCCTGGTAGAAGCTTTCGTGTGGAGCATATCGTAAACTTGTCTGAATTTCTGAAATGTATAGGTTTTGTGTATTGAGATGCTGCGTGTAATCTATG
>DATALJ010000211.1:0-2679 GCA_036261135.1 Bacteroidales bacterium | reverse complement strand
CGAAGTCTTTAATGTGAAGAGGAACTCGCGTATGAGTGTATCAAGCTCTGTATAGTTATTTGCAATAATACAACGCTTAAATGGAGCAGGCAGCGCGTCAGTAATTGATTGTAACAGCGCTTTCTTTTCATCTCCTTCTGTCAGTTCCAGGATTACTTCGTCCAAAAGCAGGTTAGAGGAATCGTTCAGCTTTTGGTTTTTTAAACCTTTCAAAAAAGGAAGCTCTTTGGCAGTACCACAGCGTTCGATTGCCCGGATTACTGAATAGATATTAAAATGGTCCGAAGGATCAGCAACTTCAATAATATGAGGAAGCGCTTCGGTTAATTTCAGCTCGCCGGCCCGCCAGATTATTCTAGACAAAAGCCAGCTTTCGGGTTCCTCACCCAATGCAGCAGCTTTTAGAAGCTTGGTAATGGTTTTTCTGCGTTTGTCGCCACCCGTGGTTCGGGGCTTGGGGTCAGCAGTAAGATCTATGGGAGCTTCGCCCAATGCATTATATCCTTTGTTCCTTTTTTCCTGCTCAAGTTTGTTAAAGACTTTTTCGGCTTCAGCGAGTGGAACCGGGAATATGGTTTTCGTGCTTTCTGTGAGATGTGCACCGCGCCTGCCATACCGAAAGTTAACAACATAACCATCGCCCGACTCACAAAGGTCTATTTCGTAGACTTTGTCGGATGTACCTTCCTGGAAAAACAGCCTGACTTGCTTAACTAATTTCAAGAATTAAGATTTTAAAAATTCGGTTTTAAATATATTTAATTTTTATGCTGGAAGAAAACTTTTGGGCCTAATTATAACGGGAGCTCCGTAAATAAATACGGATTTTTTTGTCCGTTTATTTGTTTTTATAAACATAGCGTTTATTTTTGCACAAACTTTCCTAAGGGGGTGCCTTATATAACAGGCTGAGATTATACCCTTGGAACCTGATTCGGATAATGCCGGCGAAGGGATTTAGGCAATCGACATGGGTCATTGCCAGGTATTCATTAATTTAAAAAACAAAAGAATGAAAAAGCAATTGTTTTTGCTTGCATTGTTATTTTGCGGGCAATTGACCATGTTTTCGCAGTATGCCATTCATGGAACTGTGAAAGATGAGAAAGGTAATGCACTTATTGGTGCAAACGTAGTTGTAGATGGTACTTCGTATGGGGTTACAACCAATTTGAAGGGTGAATTCTTGCTCAAATCGCTACGTCCTGGCGATTACGTTATCCATTTTTCGTATGTAGGCTTTGAACCGCTTCAAAAGCCGGTTTCTGTAACATCAGACGTGAGTGTTGATGTGGTATTGACGGCTAAGGTGTATATGGCCGATGAAGTAATCATCAGTGCTGTAAGGGCTGGCGATAATATGCCCGTTACCAAGAGTACGATAAATAAAGAGGACATTGCGGCTCGCAACCTGGGGCAGGACATTCCATACCTGATGACGCTCGCTCCATCGGTGGTTACTTCGTCGGATGCTGGTACAGGTATTGGATATACGAATTTCAGGATTCGTGGAACGGATTTAAATCGTATAAACATTACGGTTAACGGGATTCCGTTGAACGATGCCGAATCGCATGGTGTATTTTGGGTAAACATGCCCGATTTCGCTTCATCGGTCGAAAATATTCAGATACAACGTGGTGTAGGAACTTCTACTCAAGGTGGTGGGGCATTTGGAGCAACCATAAACCTGCAAACCCTAAGCATAAACAAAAAGCCGTATGCCGAAATTGCAAACTCAGTGGGTTCGTTTAATTCATTTAAGCACAGTGTGTCATTCGGCTCCGGACTTATCAATGATCACTTTACTTTTGACGGACGTTTGTCAAAGATCACTTCGGATGGGTTTATAGATCGTGCCTGGAGTAAACTCAAGTCTTTTTACGTGTCAGGTGCATATTATACCGATAAAACCCTTGTTAAAGTGAATGTATTCTCGGGTAATGAGGCTACTTACCAGGCTTGGGATGGCATACCTTCCGATATACTTAAAACAAACCGCACATACAATGGCATTGGTGCATATTACGACGATAACCACCAGCTCAAATATTATGACAACGAAACCGATAATTACCAGCAGGATCATTTCCAGTTGCATATGTCGCATGCTTTTTCTGAGGCCTTCAATGTAAATCTTTCAGCACACTATACCATTGGAAAGGGTTACTACGAGCAGTACAAGGACGATGATGATTTGTACAAGTACCAGTTGAACAATGTTATCATTGGCAACGATACCATCACTTCTTCTGATATCATACGCAGAAAATGGTTGGATAACGATTTCTATGGTCTTACCTGGTCGTTGAATTATAGTTATGAGAACATTTCTGCAGTGCTCGGTGGCGGCTGGAATCAATATTATGGAGAGCATTACGGCCGTGTTCGCTGGGCAAAATTTATGAGCAATGGAGATATGGACCACCAATATTATTACAGCGACGGCACAAAGATCGATTTCAATGTATTTGCAAAGGCTACCTACAAAATATCCGATCAGTTATCGGCCTTTGGCGATTTACAGATAAGAAAGATAGGTCAAACCCTTAAAGGAGTTGATGATAAGCTTCAGTACGATGGTAATTTGAGAGAAAAAGCAAGGGTTCGCTCCTTAAAGAAGGAAGACTCCTGTCCCCACGTATCCCAATTATCAACGTATTCAGTAAAATTCTTTAC
>DATALJ010000194.1:0-3322 GCA_036261135.1 Bacteroidales bacterium | reverse complement strand
CCGCTATTATTTCAGGTTTACGGTGAAGAATGAAGCCGGCATATTATCCAGAATCTCTGGTTTGTTGGCATCCCAAGGTGTGAACATTGATCGTATTATTCAAAAGGTAGAAAGCAACGAGGGTATAGAAATGGTACTTCTTACAAGCTGCTTGGATAAAGCTCTGCTGGAGCAAGTAATACACTTGAACCGTAAGGAAGGTTTGGAGATTTCGGCCGTTTATCCTGTTGTGGATTAAACCAGCGATCCATCATATAGATACCAGGCACGCTGCTATCCCCCTTGGCCAAGGGGGATTGAGAATAACTTGTATTTACTGAATGGAGGGATTTTTCAACGTAATTCAAAATTTAAAAAAACTTTTTTCATTTATAAGTCCCTAAATGAATACGTTTTCATAAATTTAACTACGTAAATTAAACAAAACGGGTTATTTATAGTTAGCGATAGTTAATTTAGAACCAATTGTTTACATCACACCTTAACATTAATTAAATGATATGACACACAGATTAAAAACCTTTGTATTACCTCTTATGCTCATGGCAATACCGCTGTTGGGCTTAAAAGCGCAAAAGATTACATTCACAGAATTTGATCTTCCGAATGGGCTGCATGTTATTCTTCATCAGAATAATTCGGTACCCACCGTGGCTATTAACATTACCTACCATGTAGGTTCTAAAAACGAGAAGGCCGATCGCACCGGATTTGCTCACTTTTTTGAACATCTCATGTTTGAAGGTTCAGACAATATTGGTCGTGGTAAGTATTTCAACTTTATTCAGAATGCCGGAGGAAACAACAATGCGGGTACATCTTTTGATCAAACCGCTTATTACGAGGTTCTTCCTTCGAATCAGCTCGAGCTAGGTTTATGGCTCGAATCCGAAAGATTGATGCACCTTAGAGTAGACAGCATCGGCATCGAAACCCAACGCAATGTGGTTAAGGAAGAACGCAAACAGCGCTACGAAAATCAACCGTACGGAAAGCTTATGCTTGAAATTTTCGCTAATTCTTTTAAAGCTCACCCCTACAAGTGGACTCCTATTGGCGAAGCACAATATATCGATCAGGCCAAGTACAGCGAGTTTATGGACTTTTATAAACAATTCTATGTTCCGCAAAATGCAGTGTTGGTTATTGCAGGCGATATACAAGTAGACGCCGCTAAAAATCTTGTTAAGAAATACTTCGAAGGCATCCCCAAAGGAACTATTCCTCAATACAGGCCACAGGAGAAGGAACCGGCCAAAACTGCTGAGGTACGTGCCTTTGCATACGATAAGGTTCAGTTACCTGTAGTTTTATATTCGTATTTGACTACACCTATGGGAACGCCCGATGCATATGCTCTGGATATGCTGCAAAAGTGGATTTCAGGAGGAAAGAGCTCTGTGCTCTATAAATCATTGGTTGACCAACAGCAGTTGGCAGTTGAAGTTGGGGCTCTTCCATTTAACCTTGAAGATGCTGGATTGTTTGTGGCTTACGGGTTTGCAAATGTTGGTAAAACGGCCGAAGAACTCGATAAAGCAATGAACGCAGAGATTGAAAAGGCCTTGAATTCCGAAATTTCTGATACTGAATTTCAGAAAATTAAGAATCAGATTGAAAGCGATTTCTACAGCAGGAATTCAACCATGGAGGGTATTGCAAGTACTTTGGCTGAATATTATACCTATTTCAAAAATGCCAATCTGATTAATACGGAGATTGAGAAATACGCTAAAATTACCAAAGAGGACATTAAAAGGGTAGCTAAACAATACCTTGTTCCTGCAAACCGCATGGTACTTTATTATTTACCAGAATCATTAAAGAAATAAGGAGCCGAAATCATGAAGAAATTTATATTACCTATTCTGTTTTTATTTATTACTGCCGCTTTCTCTACTGCTCAGGTAGACAGGAGTAAAGTGCCACAACCCGGCCCTGCACCCAAAATTCAAATCGGCGACTATTCCAGTTTTGTATTACCAAACGGCTTAAAGGTGTTTGTGGTCGAAAATCACCGCATACCCAGGGTTTCATATTCATTAACATTTATAATTCAACCTGAGCTCGAAGGAGCGAATGCAGGTATTGGTTCCATGACTTCTGAGCTTATTGGAACAGGTACATCTAAGCGAACCAAGGATCAGATTAATGAAGAGATCGATTTTATTGCCGGTAGCTTAAGTGCCAACGCTGAAGGCATCTATGCATCGTCGTTGAAGAAACATACAACCAAATTACTGGATGTATTTTCTGACGTTGCCATGAACTCCGTATTCAAAAATGAAGAATTGGAGAAGACGAGAACACAAATGCTCTCCGGATTGGCTTCTCAAAAGGACGATCCTTCTGCAATAGCCAATAACGTATCGTCCCGCGTCGTTTTCGGGAAAAACCACCCGTATGGCGAGTTCGAAACCGAAGCATCAGTGAGCAGTGTTACGCTCGACATGTGTAATCAATACTACAAGAAATATTTCAAGCCCAATGTAGCATACTTAACCGTTGTAGGTGATATTACCACTGCCGAAGCCAAAAAGCTTGTAGAAAAATATTTCAGTACATGGCAGAAGGGCGAAGTTCCTGTTAAGAGCTATGAAAAGCCGGTAATACCTTCGAAATCGCGTGTTATCATTGTAGACCGACCAGCGTCTGTGCAGTCGGTAATCAATGTTTGTTACCCTGTTGATTTGACGCTTGCGAATCCCGACTTCTTTAAAATTCGCGTTGCTAATACAGTACTTGGCGGCGGCGTATTCCGTTTGTTCATGAATTTACGGGAGAAACATGCTTATACTTACGGCGCATATTCGAGTTTCAGTGTAAAACCGTTTGCTACAAGCTTCGAAGCCGATGCCAATGTTAGGAACAGCGTTACCGATAGCGCTGTATACCAGATTTTATATGAAATGAAGCGCATTAAGGACGAGCCGGTACCTGCCGAAGAACTTCAAACCGCTAAGAATTACCTTACCGGAAACTTTGCGCTTTCGCTGGAACGTCCGCAAACCATTGCTTCGTTTGCTGTGAATACGGAACGGTACAAGCTTCCGAAGGATTTTTATGCGAATTATCTGAAGAATATTGAGGCCGTTACTTCAAACGATGTACAGGCTGCTTCTAAAAAATACATATTGCCCGAACAAGCCAATATCCTTGTAGTAGGCAAGGCTTCTGAAATTGCTGAACCATTAAAACAATTCAGTGGCGAAGGAAAGATCGAATACTACGACAGTGATGCAAATCCAGTTGACCCGAATGCGAAAGCTATTCCTGCCGGCTTAACCGCACAACAGGTACTCGATAAATACATTACAGCTGT
>DATALJ010000186.1:0-12410 GCA_036261135.1 Bacteroidales bacterium | reverse complement strand
TTGTGCTTTATTCTGTGCTTCAGGATTACAGGGAAGGATCAGGTATGCCGCCTTTATGGAAATTCCTTACATTTACCTTGAATCTAGGCTACGATGCACAACATACAAGGTCGTTTTCGCATGCATGGTCATTGTGTATCGAAGAGCAATTCTACCTGTTATTGCCTTTAGCCCTTTCGCTTATATTCTTATTAAAGTTTCAGCATAAGGCCATTTATTTGATTTTAGCTCTTTTGGTGGGGGAGCTTTTTACACGGTTATTTATTTGGAATACATATATTCAGCCTTCGGAAACTATGGGCGTGGGCTTTGTCGAGAAAATTTACTATCCGACTTATACCCGAATGGATGGTTTGCTCATTGGTATTGCCATTGCAGCTATCTGGAATTATTCGTCAGCACTTAAAGAATTTATAATTAAATACAGCAATTATTTCCTACTGGCAGGAATTCTGCTGTTTGTTATAGCCTATCCATTTTGTAGCACTTTTATTTCGAGCAACACAGCAATTTATGGTTTTACATTAATGTCTGTTGCTTTTGGATTAATGGTTATGGCTGCTATTAGCCCTACATGTGTTATTTATAAATTGAAATCGAAAACCACCTTTGTTATTGCTACGTTATCCTATTCGATATATTTATCGCATAAACAAATATTTCACTTGTTTAAAGATGGCATTATTAACATAGGGATAGATCCGGGGAGTCCCTGGATATTCTGGATTTGCCTGGTAGCTGCTTGTTTGGGAGGGCTAATATTATATATAGTAATTGAAAAGCCTTTTTTCGCTTTGCGCGATAAAGTTCTTCGGAATATGAGTTTCTAGCATCAAAGGATTTTGGCAAGTTATTTATCCGATTGTTTTGCTATAATTTTCTAAAATTGTTAAGCAACTAAATGGAGTTCTTTTATTATAAACATTGCTTCTAACTTCTTATATTCATTTTATTATGTATCTTTAACTAAGATATGTTTATTTACAGATGAAATATTCTTGATAGCTTCTTAAAATAGAATATTGCAGTCTTTACCATGTTATCCTTAAAATTAAAATCATCTACATATGAAACAGGACCAGGCATTAACCAACGAAAGCTTTAGTTTTCTAGGTCACTCGAGCGAGTTTCTGAATCTCGTTTTAAACAATATTAATTCGTGCATTTTATTATTGGATAAGGATGTGCGACTAAGAGCGTTTAACGATGCCATGCGCACCATTTTTTCCAACCGTAAGGATGAGAATTTGCTGTTTGTCTCTTGTGGTGAGGCCATAGGTTGCGCTTATCAGATTGAAGAGAAAAAGCAGTGCGGGCAAACATCGCGTTGTAATAGTTGCGAATTAAGAGTTGCAGCACTTACTTCGTATATGGACAATGTGCCTATTTATAAGGACCATATCGTAAAGCCTTTTTTTACCAGCGACAATAAAAAGGTGGATAAACATCTGCAATTTTCCACACGGTTGTTCCATTTCCAAAAGGAGAAATACATCATAATGATCATTGAAGATATTTCGAACTATTTCGATCATAAGTTGAATTAAATGAACTGAGCAATGAAACAAATCCTTTTGATTTGCTCATTCATGTGGTTTTATGGTTGCTCCAACAGAGTGAATCAGGTAAACCATAAATCCAACGTCGAAATTGCCAACGAATTTATTGATGCATTTTATTCCTTTAACAGGGATTCATTATTATCTACCCTTTCTTTTGCCAAGAAATCTCAACCTCGTATCCTGTATTATCAAAAGTGGGCCGAATGCGGGAATTACAAAATTATTAGGCGACATGACTGTATTTTGAAGAACGACTCCGTTGTAATATGTCCTGTAACGGTGAGTGATGATTTAATAGGAGCTTTAGGAATCAATTTTAATGTCACGGATACTTTTCGCCTGATAATTCGTAAGGGCCAAATTCGTTGGGTAAAAACATCATCGAACGATCCTGAATTATACCATCAGGCAAAAAAGTGGGTAAAGCAAAACAGACCCGAATTAATTAAGGAACCCTGTCGTGGTATTAGGGAAGGAGGACCTACTCCATGCGAATGCGTTAGAGCGATGATTAAGGGTTTCGAAGAATTTAAAGCCAGCAAATGAATTCGTTTCTCATCTTAAAAATAAATGTTAAAGAATTTTCAAGTCGTATGTTTAATAAAGTAAATGGCTATGATAAAGAATATTGTTTTAATTATTGGATTGGTTAGTGTATGTACTGTTTCCTCTTTTTCGCAGAAGAACAATACCTTTAAAATTGACACCACACTCAGCCGGATTTATAATTACGATAAGCCAAAATCATATGATTTGGGCCTTACAGAGGAATTCAAAAGTTTAAACCATACGGATAGCTTAGGTTTTAAACAATCTCCCCGGCTAAATTTTGGAAAAAATGCCGTAGGTCCGGCAGCAAGCGTTCAGTTTAGTAGCAACATGCCTTGCATAAAGCCACAGGAAAATTTTCCGATGCATGTTGTTAAGCCCGATTCCACTGCGGGATATTCTATGCGGGTTGTAAGATAAAAGAAATACTTTATCGCTTCAATAAATTAAATTGGGACAAGTCTCCTTGCTTAAGAAAACACCTCCCCGTGAAATTTCAGGCAACAGTTTCTCCAGGAAAACAAGTACCTCGAAAATTTCAGGCTAATGTTTCTTCCGGGAACAACTACCTGGGAAAATCCAGGTTAATATTTGCTTCAGGAAACAGGTACTTAAAAAACGCCGGAATACTGTTTCCTCAGGAAACAACTACCTGGTATTTTCAGGCATAAAGCTCCCGGGGGAAACCGATATCTAAAATTTGCCAGCATGATGTTTCTTTAAGCTAACATTAGCAAAGAGATTTAGTTTGCATCAAAACCTATTCAAGTCCTCCATTTTGCTTTGCTGTTTCAATCCAATGTTCGGCCATATCTTTAGGATTTGCACCCAAAGCACGGGCCATTTGAAGGGCAACAGCCATCATAAGAACAGAAGCTTCATGCAGTTCCTGATAAGTTTGTATTGCTCCGAATTGATCCTGCGCTTTGGTTTGCAGTAAGTCGTTATGGCGGGCAGCAAATAAACCGGGGCTTTCGAGATCGTTTATTTCAGGGAGAGTTAAACGATCTATCCAGTCAGCACCAATAAAGTCTACGAGTGTTTCCGGAAGCGTGTTGCCCAGTTTTCGCCATTGGCGCAAGGTTTCTTTTTCGCCCGAAGCAGATAGTCCCGAATCGAGAAAAAGGACAAAGGCAATATCGGCCAGGTTCTGCATTACTTCCAGGTATTCGTCCTGGGCTTTCTCGAACATAGCTGTTTCCTGGCCACTTAAATATTCTTCCACGGTTAAATGAGGTAATCCGGTTACTTCAGGGCATCCATCAAGGCAAGGGAATGCTGTGCCTTCGTACATATAATGCACGTTACCACTTTGTATCTGGCGGCCCAGCGGAAATAGACGACAGGAGAGCGGCCTTCCGGAATGAACGCTGCATCCAAAGTTCTCGATGTACTGGCTGCATGCGGGTTGGCCTTTCCATCCGGCTTTTCCATTGAAGTGCAGGCGTATTCCGCCGTAATCGCAATATTGATCGCGAAATTCGCGCGTTGTTATTTTCTTTTCTTTGGCAATGAAAGCCAACTCCCAAGGGTTTAGCAGTACCAGTTTTCCATGGCAACACGTTCCCGTGCGGGAGCATGTGAGCGGCAGTTTGTCGTGGATATCGAGTTTGGTTCTTACGGTCATTGTGTATGTTTGAACCGCAAAGGTACACGATGTGCCTGAAAGTAAAAATACAAGTTGGAGAATAAAAGGTTTTAACACGGAGAAAGGTGTTAGTTTATTAAAAAACATGCTACGCGGGAAAAGCTTTTCGGCACATCGTTGTGATCGACAAAAGAGGCACAGAGTGCACAGAGATAAACCGTATGCGGTTTATTAGCTCCGTGTACTCTGTTTCTCTAAGGGCAGTTTATAAATAACATCAGTCTTAAATAGCATAAATACTATCCCAATGAATCTATACTAAATCTCCGTGGTTATAAAATTGTTCTATTTACCATGTCTTCATTTGTTGGTACAAGGTTACTGCCACGCTTCCGGGAACAGTGAGCGGAAAGAATTCGTCGAAAACCTTGCTGCTGCGCATTTTCTCGCCAATGGCTTTTACTTTTTCCAGATTTTCGAAGTGATATACAAAGTACCAGGTATTCTCAGAGATGCCTTTTACCAGCTCGCCATCGAGGTATCCATCCTGTTTTTTCATGAAATCGTTTAAAACGTTGGCTTTTGAGATAAGTTGTTCGTGAGTTGTTGTTTCCAATGCGGTAAATTTTACCAGTTCGGTAATAATTGCTTCGTTCATAATCGTTGATTTTTAAAAGTTACGAAGCAAAAGTAGCGGGTGCTCTATAGAATAAATAGTACGGAAACGACACCCTATTTCATTTTTCCGATCTGCAATATCGAGTTGTTCTGCGCGGCGAAGGTTTTGGGTGTTTCTCCGGCAAAACGCTTGAAATCCCTGATGAAATGCATTTGGTCGAAATAGCCATTGCCATAAGCGATGTCGGACAGTTTGGAATAATTGTTACGCAACAATTCGTTTAAACTATGGTGAAAGCGGTTGAGTGCAAAGTACGTTTTTGCCGACATACCCACATATTTATTGTACATGCGCTCGAGCTGGCGTATCCCGATATGATGCAGTGCACAAAAATCGGCCAGCGATACTGTTTCCGCATTCTGCTCCAGCGCATTGAATAATTTCCGGAAGGTTTCGGGTGTTTGCATGTCGGCGTTTAGCAGCGACGCCAGTTTGTTCTCCAGGATAGCCAGGCGTGTCTCTGTATCCTGAGCTTCCTTAAGTTGATCGTTAATGGTATGGATGTGTTTGAGTCCGGTTTCTTCGGCTCCCAGCAACTGATTTTTACATTCGGATACAGGAATTTGCAGAAAAGGGTAAAAACCCTCGGGCAGAAAGCAAACGCCAAGCATATGAACGCTTCCATTTAACTTCAGGCGCGCATTCGTGAAATGATCCTGTAATCCCGAGAAGTAAACCTCCTCAAGCAAGTATTCCTGGTTGTTTACACTGACGTATTGCGGTGTTTCGCTCAAATTGAAGCGCAGGTTAATATTCCGCTGAGGAATGAGCAGGTGATCCAACTGCGCCTGCCCCATGCGGATTTCCCAGAAAAACTTTATGTAATTCCTGAGCAAAGGATGACGAACCGGGTATTTTATAATTTCGGAGTGCATTTATAGTTTGTGGCTCTTCTCCAGCCTCTTAAATCCATAGAAGATAAACGCCATACACAGGGCAAGGCCAATAATAGCGGGAAAAAGAATTGATTTGCCTGAATCGCCCGCATTATGGATGCTCCAGATTATTTTGCCTGTAGCCATAAGAACAATTACAGCCAGGCCCATCCACAAACTTCTTTTCCAGAGAGCTAATTCCAAGGCGGCAAACGAAACGGGTACGGTTAGCATCAGCAGCAACTTTTTAAAAGTGAAAGTTCCGAATAGCCAGTCTTTTTCGAATTGAAGGAATGCTTTGGCCTGTTCATTAACGATTTCGGGTTTATTGAACCAGAACATGCTTGTAAATAAGCAGAAAACGGTAATTGAAATTCCTGCCCAACTGCGTTTGTAGGCAAAGTAACAAAACGGAATAAGAAACAATGGACGTATATACCAACTCAGCAGGTTTTGATGCCGTTCAAAGATCCATTGAAAGAATGGATGACACCTTGCTGCGGCTACTAGGAATAAAACCGTAAGCAACGTGAACCACAGGGCGATTTTTGTATCGTTTGTTTTTTTCATAGTTGCTAAATGCTGGTTTATGGTTTATTTAATCCCGTTATCAGATAATCACCAGTCTGCACATCCACTGACAAAAGCTTATCCCTTTGATCGTCGTCGTTTGAAGCGGGCTTGGAGCAAAAGACAATTGCTTTGTCTGGAATATACAGCAAATCGGTGAAGCTGTAAATGGGAAGCTCTTTGGTCCACCGTATTTTGCCGTTGGGTTCCACCCGTTGGAGGAGGAGCGGGCTGTTCTGCGCGATTTCCTTTACCGAAATAACCAACCAGCTTTCGGGATTGTGCATGGTAATGGGTTCAAGCGATTGTTTGTTGAGCAGGAAATTTCCTTTAAGGAAGTATTGCCCGGGTGACAAGCTTTTCCATTTGCCAACTTTAGCGCTACTGTGAAGGCCCTGGCTCTTACTTATTTCTTCTATACTTGCTTTGCAGAGGAAGTGTTGCTCTTCTTCCGAGAAATACTGACGAAAATAGAAGTAGGTATTGGTTGTGTCCATGTCTTTACGCGGAATAAGCGCATATACCGTTGAATCCTTTACCGCAGCATTAATGATCAAATTGTCGGATGTGGAGAATTGCCCATTTTGCATTTCGTTCAATCGCTCACGGAATTCTTTTTCGTCGTTGTATTTATCCTGAAGCTTGCGCACAAGCTTTTCCATTTGCCAAATGGAATCGCGCCGGTGGTAGTAGTTTGGATTGTTATATTGACTGCTCTGAAGGGCTTCGTACTGCTTTATTTTGGCTTTCAGTTGAGCTATATCTGCCGGCTCTTTCTCGGTTTCTTCTTCTAGCGGTATTGCCTTGAAATCTTCACCAATGCTAAAACGGGTGGCGGTTTTGGTAAATACTTCGAGGCGATTTTGGGAGTAATTGTAGGTATAGTATCGGGTTTCCACAGGAAGAATATTGCGCAAGGCTGGGTTTTGCTGCACCAGCTTATCCTCGTTGCAAACCATAGTTAGGGTAAACGGATCGAAGGCTTTTAGCTGTTTATCATATATCCATAACAGCCGTCCTGTGTTTCCCAGTATTTTAGGAACTTCGGCATCCTTGCCATCCAGCCGGGTGCTTTTGGAGAGTGTCAGGGACAGTGCATCGCGTGTTTCGAGGTAATAATGACGGGTGCCGCTAATATTTGTAACCCCGCCTTCCTGCGAAAAATACGAAACATCGTAATGATCCTTAATGTATACAATTACAGTAGCTGAGGGTTGCATAAAAACTTGCGCACTTCCTTCAATAGCATATTCATCGTAGTTTGAAAGACAACTCCTTATCAGGAAAATGAAGCCCACGATAAGGCCAATAATTGCAGTTGTAACAAAACATCCTGTTTTTCGCATGGCAGGTAAGGTGTTGAGGAACTATCTTTTATTTAGACAAATATAGAATAGTTTGTGGTAAAATTGCAAAACGAGGGATTGCTTAAATTTGAATCATGGTTGCAATTAACAAAGTTTGTAAAAACGTGTTTATTCATTGCTATAAGGGCTGTTGAGCCTCACAATAAAAGATAATATGGATAATACCAAAAGAATACTAGCCACACCCTTTGCTAATGTTTATCCGTTGTACATACAGAAAGCTGAAAAAAAAGGACGTTCTAAGGCAGAGGTTGATACGATTATTTGCTGGCTGACAGGATACAACGAGCAAACCTTGCAACAACGTATTGACGCGAAATGTGATTTTGAAACCTTCTTTGCAGAAGCGCCAAAGATAAATCCCAATGTTTCGAAAATTACAGGTGTAATCTGCGGTGTTCGTGTGGAGGAAATGGAAGATAAACGTATGCAGGAGATCCGTTATCTGGATAAGTTGATCGATGAACTGGCCAAAGGAAAGCCGATGGAAAAGATTTTAAGGAAGTAATTAAGGAAGTAATAAAGTAAAATGAATTGACAAGACAGAGGCTTTCTCAAGGAACTGCCTCTGTCTTGTTTTTTATGATTACATGCCTATAGCAGCACCTGTAAGTGCGCTGGTAATAAACAACGAAGTCAATATTAAACTTAATACAAAGTATACAACAATAATAACCACTAAGCTTACTACGAAATAGCCGGTAATTTTATCATCGGGCGTAAACATCATGGGTTTAAACCCAATATAAAGCAGGTATAAACCATAAAAACCAACAATTGCCAATATTCCGAGGCCGGGAATCATTTGAAAAATTGAGGCAATCAGCATTGGGGTATACGAATATACTACCAGTTCCATAGCCTTGCCAAAGTTCTTTTGCGAGCCAAAACTTGTAGCGAGAATGTCGATAATGAATGCCGATAAATAAGCCCCCACAAAGTACGAAATAAAGCCTATTATGGCATATCGTATTCCTGCTGCGATAGAAGCGGATACATGGCCAACCAGCGGAATATTAAAGCCAATTAGACCATAGCGGATGAATTGTGCTGCAGCTGGGATTAAAGCCAGAATTAGCAGATACGAAACAACGAGTTGCGTGGGAGGTGTGTTTTCTGTAGCAATTACATTCCACTCGTCCTTAGGTTTTACGATAATGTTCTTAGCGCGTTCAACAATGTTCATAGCAATTAAATTTAGGATTAGTATTCTAAGTTATTTAAAAGAACAATAAAAGTCAATAGTTAATTTTCTGGTTCTTAAGTGCATAATTGAGCGAGATGTCGGCGTAGCAATAGCGTTCGCCCAAAGTTGCCCAGCCCAAATGAAAATATTTTTTGTTTATCACTTCGTAAATTTCGGTGTAAGGCCTTGTGTAGCCGTAATTATAGGCAGTTGCATAAAATCTAAGTTTTTCTGCGTTCGACGTCCATTGTTTGTTTTTGTAGCGTTCGTCCATAATGTGGATGAATAATGCTAAATATCGTACCTGCCAGTGCAGCTCGTCAAGCCTTTCTACTCTTTCTTTGCGGGCATCTTGTATATCGGCACTGTTGATTGCCGGATATTGCCTTGCTTTTCGTTTAGGCAGTTTCGTCAGGTCTTCATCCAGTTGCCTTGCAAACGAGGGTTTCATCTGAAACTCGCCGACTGAAAAGTTTGCATACGTCTCCCCATAATAAATATAGAGCGAAAAGAGCGCGCCTTTTTCAATTTTATCTTTGATTTCCGAGTACCGGATAATCTCAGGAAACACAATGGCAATAGCAAATGCTGGCTCTACCTGATGCGCCTCAAGAGAGTCCCATATCCAATAATTGCGATAAAGAAAAGTAACGGCATCGGTGTATTTGCTACCGAAAACCTGGGCATAATCCGTTGTGTGTTGTTGTTTGAAAGAAACCTCCTGCCCATATATTTTACAAGGCAGGAAGTTCAAACAAAGGAAAATGTATAAAAGAAGCTTATAGCTCCCTGGAATATGAAATAAGCTCTTTCTCATTTTCGAAAGATACCCATTTTAAAATGGTTTTACCCTCTTTGTTTTCAGTTGAAATCTTAATAGGTGCGCTGTATTTGGATCCGTCGCTGAATACCATTTTGTCGTAATCAGAAACCATCCATCGTTTTCCGTCTGCCGAAATCCATACGTTGCATGCCGAAGGACTGATATCGTTGAATTCCTTTACTTTTAGCCCGTTAATGTAAAGAACATTGTCCAGTACCATATACCAATTGTCGCCACCCGTTTTGCAGAAAGCCGGATTATTATCCGATACGCTGCCAACAGGATAAGGCCCGAATTTTTTACCGCCATTGGTATATACATAGGCTTTAGGCTCGCCGGCGTTTTTCTGTTTTTCTTCCATTTCCTTGGCCATTTTCATAAGCTGCTCGGTAGTCATATTCGAAAAATCGGCATTCATAAGGCTGGGATCTACTCCTTCATTTTCTTTCTCAAGCGCGATGAATTTTTTATGGCTTCGACTTACTGAAACGCTGTGAACGCTTCCACTGGCTGGTTTTATAGTTCCTTCGGGTGTAACAATGAAGAATTTCATGTCGTCGGAAGCAACCGTTGCTACAAAGGTTGATTTGTCATTCGATACAAATAATTCTTTTATGAATTTATAGGGGCCATAAGATTTTCCGTTAAATTTTATGGCCATTTTTCCATCATCTGCCGAAGAGATAAACTCCTGTATTTCGCTATCCTCCGCTTCGTAAACTGCACAGGCATCGTTGTTGTACGAGCCGCAGTTTTTTATCCTTGCTGCATCAAACGATTTAAATGGGCCTTTGCGTTGACTTCCTTCGTATACATAAACATTACTGCCTTGTTGCGTTACAACGTACAAGGAATTGCCCTGAGCAGTAATCTCAACACAACTTTCGCTGGTTAAAATTGTTTCGCCAGGCTGAAGTTTTAGGAGTACCTGTTTGCTAACCTGTGCATGTATACTCGTAAATGAGGCAGCGGCAATAAGCAGAACAATAAATGGGTTCGTTTTCACTGGATAATATTATTTAATTCAACTATTGTTTCTTAAGTTCGAAGCCGGCAGGTACCTGGAATTTTTCGGAGGGAACTGCACCTTCTTCTACTTTCACAGCTTTCATGGTTACTGTTCCGTATTTCGATTTTGTTTCCTGATAAAGGCAGATGTTGTTCCATCCGGCGAATGTTGATGGATAGTCAGTTCCCTGCATAGAGTAGCTTTCGCAATCCTTTCAGGCGATGGTCATGTTGGGTCCTTTCTTTACTTTGTACTGCTGATCTGCCTTCGATATTTCGTCCCAATCGAATTTATAAGCTATGCCACGGTAGCAATCGCCTATTTCGTAGGCTACTTTTTTCTCGAAGTTAGCGGAGTATCTTTTTTTGCCATCGCAGATTTTTATTTCCTTCACTACGTCGCCATCGTATGTTTCTTCTGCTTCCTTCATTCCGTAATCGTCGAAATACAAAATTGATTTCTGCTTGATACCCATCAAATCGTTATCAAAAGTGACAATGCCAGATTTTATGGGATATTTTTTGACTGAGGACACAACCTCCGTTGCGGCTTGCTCCTGAGAAGAAACCGTTGTGGAATCGTTAGAAGTGTTCGGATTTGAAGTCTTTCCACCGCATGCAATAAGCAATGTGGCAAAAGCAAAAGATGTCAGGAATTGAATGGTTTTCATAATTTACGGTTTTGTGGGTTGACTTGGATATTCAAATTTACATTCAATAAGATTTATTTTTATCCCCTTTTTTAGGGGTTTTACAATTTCCTGTAAATAAATAAAGAGGGGCGGAATAGTTGCCAACAGGGAACTATTTCCGCCTTTTTAAAACAACAACTACTACTACAATTTTATGAATTCAACTCTTCGGTTCTGTGCTTTATTTGCCGGTGTATCGTTGGGCGCAATAGGCTCGGTTTTTCCTTTGCCATCGGTCTCGATTCGGCCAGCGTCAATATTAAATGTTTTTGAAAGCTCGCTCTTAACAGCCGCAGCGCGACGTTTAGAAAGGTCGAGATTTTTTGCTGCATCGCCATCGCTATCGGTGTGGCCTACAATTTTTATGCGTACGCCTGGATTCTCGGTCAGTACCTGGGCAATTTCTTTAAGTGTGCCGTAGGATTCAGCTTTCACCTTATCGCTGTTTACGTCGAAATAAATGCCATAGCTTACAATTTTGCCTTCGGTAAGCAGCTTGCTCCGTATATCGGGCTTGGCTGTGGTAAATCGAATATTTGAAATATAGGGAAGGCCCCGCTGACTCCATAATGAATATCTTAAACGATTAAATTTAGTTCCATCGTAAATAATGGTGGGCATATCCACAACCTTCTGTCCTTTGTGATAAATACGAACCCTTCGTTTCTGAACCCATACAATTACGTGGTTTAGTTTGTTAACTTCAATGGGAGCCAGCTCGCTGTTCCCACTAACTACTTCGCCTGCCCCCTCGCGATATCCAGTAACTTCCCAGCCCGTATTAGAGCAGGTTATATGGAAGCCTTCACCAGGGTATAATTCATCGTTCATATATTCGCCGCTTCCTCCAAATAGGGTTAAGTAGAAGCTTGAGTTATCAGGATCGTCTTCTGCTCCCGTTGGCACTACGTCGAATTCGAAAATGAAATTATCGGGTAATGGCATATCTTTCATTAATGCATATATTTTATCGGCGGCGTTCATATAAAACCATTTGCCCGGATATAAATTCAGGGTACGTACTTCGCCACTTCCATTGGTGGTCCATAAGGCGGGGAAATCGCCGATCTCGTCCTGCGAAAAATCTTCGAACAGGATAACTTTGTCGCCTGGTACAAAATCGTACTTTGTTGCACTTTGTAAGGTTGGTTCCTGCACAGGTTTTGGTGTTGGAGTGTTCTTTTTAACCTGTTTCGATTCGCTATCATCGCCGTTTTCTTCCTGGTCTGTGTTTTCTTCCTGTTCAGCTTTCGGCTTTTTTTCTTTTTTCTTAAAAAGGCTTTTTACGCCATCTTCTACAGCATCAAGGCCTTCGTCGACGCCTTCATCCGTGCGCTGATCGGCACGGTCAATGGATTTGTCTTTGACTTTTTGTTTAACATCAATTTGCGCGGTTGCGGTAAAAACGCAAATACACAGCATAAATAATAAGGCCGGGAAAAAGAACTTTATCTTCATAATATAAACGGTTAGATGATTAAATGTTCGTTCAAAAGTATGGTTGTTCCTGT
>DATALJ010000181.1:0-8459 GCA_036261135.1 Bacteroidales bacterium | reverse complement strand
TTAAAAGCAGTGAACAATGTTAATGAAATTATTGCCAAGGAAATTATTGGCATGAACGCACTCGATCAGGTGCTGATCGACCAAACGCTTATTGCATTAGATGGTACAAAAACAAAAAGCAATTTAGGAGCTAACGCTATTTTGGGTGTTTCTCTTGCCGTTGCAAAGGCAGCAGCCGAACATCATGGTATGCCTCTCTATCGCTACATTGGTGGTACTAACGCTAAGGTTTTACCAGTTCCTATGATGAACATTATTAACGGTGGATCGCATTCTGATGCGCCTATTGCATTCCAGGAATTTATGATTCGTCCGGTGGGTGCAACCAAGTTCAGCGAAGGGTTACGTATGGGTGCTGAAGTTTTCCATGCACTCAAATCGATTTTAAAAGGTAAAGGATTAAGTACAGCAGTTGGCGACGAAGGTGGTTTTGCTCCTAACTTTGCTGGTGGTACTGAAGAAGCGCTCGACAGCATTATTGCAGCTATTGAAAAAGCTGGATACAAAGCTGGGAAGGATATTATGATTGGTCTCGACTGCGCATCCAGCGAATTCTTTAAAGACGGTATTTACGATTATACCAAATTTGAAGGAGCGAAGGGCGTAAAACGCAACTCGCAGCAGCAGGCTGAATACCTGAAGAGCTTAACCGAAAAATATCCGATTGACTCAATTGAAGATGGTTGTTCTGAAAACGACTGGGCAGGCTGGAAGATCTTAACCGATATGATCGGCAAAAAAGTTCAGCTTGTAGGCGACGATTTGTTTGTTACCAATGTTGAATACTTGAAAAAAGGTATCGATCAGGGTTGCGCAAACTCAATCCTTATCAAGGTTAACCAGATTGGTACATTAACCGAAACATTGGATGCTATTGAAATGGCACATCGTGCTGGTTACACTTCGGTTACTTCGCACCGTTCGGGCGAAACTGAAGACGCAACTATTGCTGATATTGCTGTTGCAACCAATTCAGGTCAGATAAAAACCGGATCGCTCAGCCGTTCCGACCGTATGGCTAAATACAACCAACTTCTCCGTATCGAAGAAGAATTGGGCGATTTGGCAATTTACGGATACAAGAAGTAAGATGAGTATTGCTCATTTCAAGCTCTGTGCAAGTAATTGTACAGAGCTTTTTTATGCTCCAAAGTTTACTAATTGTAATGAACAGGAAGAATTTTTACTTTTTTCATTGCACGATATGAAGAATTTAATGGGCTTTTCCCGATCTTTTTTTCCAAATGGCGGGCCAGAAAGTAATATATTTTTCTGGGTGTTGCTGTAACAATGGCATGAATAAGTTTATTGCGAAATCCCGGAATACAAATCACTTTCTTTTTGTTGAGGCTTTTAATAGAATAGTCTACAACCTGATTGGGACTCATCCATGGAGTGAGTGGATTATTCGCGTCTTTGGGCAATTGATAATTTCTATGAAAATTGGTGTGAGTAAAACCCGGGCAAAGGCATTGCACCTGTATTCCATATTCTTCTATATTCAGATGGAGCGATTCCGAAAAGGTTTTCAGAAATGATTTGGTGCTGGCGTACATTGTATTTACTGATGTAGGCATATCGGCAGCCAACGAGGAAATATTGATGATTGTTCCTGCTTTTTTTACAATCATATTCGGAAGCACACTGTGTACCAGTTTCAAAGGAACATTTACATGTACATCCATCATAGCCATTTGGTCATCGATGCTGCCTTCGCTGAATTTTTCGCGCAACGAATATCCTGCGTTATTAATAAGAATTTCGATGTTTTCCAGCCGGGTTATTGTGGCTATTAAATTTTCCACATCCTGCTTTACGGATAGGTCTGCTATTATCGGAAAAACAATTACACCATAAGTTGTACTTATTTTTGAAGCGACATGATACAGTGCTTTGTGGCGTCTTCCGGTTATGAGTAAATCATAGCCCTGCGACGCGAAATGGAAGGCAAAAGCCTCTCCAATGCCACTCGAAGCGCCTGTTATTACTGCTAATTTGCGCGATCTTCCATTTGTGTGAGGAGCAATACAATATTGGGAATGGGTATGATTGGGGGCTATTTGCATCTTTCTGGGTTCTATGTTTGTAAGTTACAACCAACAGTTCCCTGTTTAGTTTAACCGAATAGTGAATTAGGCCGGGTATTTCAACAAAAAAGATGTGCGGGCATATTTTTTTGACTTCCAATCGCACAATTTTCCTGTTTGCGTTGTTATAATACATATTGGCAAACAATGTTAAACATTTTCCCGTAACGAATTAACAGTAAATATTATGTCGAGCTTAAAGGAAAAACTCAGAGAAAAAATTGAGTCGTGGAGACCACGAATTAACCGATTGATGAATGAATATGGTGATATCGTGATCGATGACGTAACCATATCCAAAGCCATTGGGGGTATGAGGGATTTAAAGTGCCTGGTAACAGATATTTCATATCTTGATCCGCAGGAGGGCATACGCTACAGGGGATATACCTTAAGTGAAGTTTTTGACAAGCTCCCAAAACCTAAGAATTCAGAAATGCCATTTGTTGAAGGGGCCTTATACTTATTGCTTACCGGCGATATCCCAACCGAAGAAGAAGTAATGGAGCTGGTAGATGAGTTTAGTAAAAGACGGATTCTGCCGCGTTATGTTTATGAAGTGATTGATGCATTTCCGGCTATCAGCCATCCTATGGCCATGTTCTCGTCGGCCATATTAACAATGAACAGGGAATCGTTCTTCAATAAAAAATATAAAGCGGGTTTGAATAAGCTCGATTACTGGGATGCATATTACGAAGATGCGCTAAACATGCTGGCAAAACTGCCCGAAATAGCAACGTATATTTATGCTAAACAATACCGGGGAGGAAACCGTATCCAATCGAACCCGAACCTCGATATGGGCGGAAACTTTGCACATATGATGGGAATTGACGCTCCATATGACGATGTTACCCGTTTGCATTTTATTCTACATGCCGACCACGAGAGTGGTAATGTGAGTGCACATACAGCGCATCTGGTTGCCAGTTCACTTTCCGATATTTATTTGGCTACTTCGGCAATGATTAACGGGTTAGCTGGTCCTTTACATGGTTTGGCCAACCAGGAAGTATTGCGTTGGATGCAGGATTTAATGGAAAAGATGGGAGGTAAAATCCCCAGCGAAGATGAAATGCGTCAATATGTATGGGAAACGTTGAATTCTGGCCAGGTAATTCCGGGCTATGGGCATGCGGTACTGCGTAAAACCGACCCCCGCTATACCATGCAGCACGAATTCTGCTTGAAACACATGCCTCAGGATGAATTATTCAAACTTACCGACATGTTGTACAAAGTGGTGCCCAAAGTATTGATGGAACAAGGTAAAGCTAAGAATCCATGGCCGAACATCGATAACATCAGTGGTGTAATTCAGTGGCATTACGGGGTACGCGAATACGATTATTATACCGTACTATTTGGTATTGGCCGGGCCATTGGTATTTGTGCCAACATCATCTGGGATCGTGCGTTGGGTTATCCGCTGGAACGTCCAAAGTCGATAACAACAGAAATGCTGGAAAATATAGCCATGAGTTCGCATAAGATTTGATGATATGAGGTTAGCATTCGAGCAGACGTAATGTTTGTTCGCATTTACAACGAAAAGGGGCCTCGAAAGAGGCCTTTTTTATGATTACGAATTTGTTCAGAAAAGTAGCATTCATTCAAATATTGTATAAATTTGGACCCACCTAATACTCCTGAATAACATTCACTTTCGATGGAATCCGTTATCCTTATTGGCTTTTTTGAAGGTTTACTTATTGCTTTGCTCGTTTTAATGAAGAAGCGGAAGGCTGTGTCCGATTATTGGCTATCCGCATTTTTTCTGTTATATGGAGTAAACACGTTGCTGAGTTACCTTGAGATTTACAACAGGGCTAACGGATTCCCAATTCCGGCTTTTATTTTTATTTCAAGTCCATTCCTTTTACTGCATGGCCCTGCTATATGGATGTATGTGAAATCGCTCACCGATCAGCATTTTTCTCTTAAGCCCATATATCTGCTACATTTGTTGCCATTTCTGCTTTGTGTACTCGATTTTACCTTCCGGTTTTACACGCAACCCGTTGATGAGAAGATTAAGCTGCTACAAACTGAAGCGTTTAAGCTTTTCATAGATTATCCCATTGCTATTATTGCCATGGCTGCATCATCACTCATCTATTTTTCGTGGGCATATCTTCTTGTTAAGGCTTATAACCGAAGGATTAAGGGATATTTCTCTGAAACAGCTCATTATGACCTGGCTTGGTTGCGGGTAGTGATGATAGCATCTGCTGTAGTGTACACGGTTATTTATGTTCCGTTCCTTATCGACCTGATATTTCCTTTGGCTTCGTTTCAGTGGATGCATAAGGTTAGTTTTTCACTGGGCGCTGTTTATCTCATTGTGCTTGGCTTTTATGGTCATAAGCAGGGAAATTTGTTTGTTGACAAGCCTCTAACGGCCGACTTGCTGGAACAAGCTCCTATGCTTGAAGATGCAAGCCCGGTAGATAAACGTGAAAATGATTTTATTCATCAACTATTGAAGTGGGTGGGAGAGAAGAAACCGTATTTGAATCCGGAGATTACCCTGCCCATTCTGGCTGCTGACCTGAATGTTTCATCTGAATATCTTTCCAGAATTCTAAACCAGCGATTGGGTAAGAATTTTTATGATTTCATTAATCATTACCGCATCGAGGAATTCAAAACGCGTTGCACACTCCCCGAATACAAACAATACACGATTATTGCCATTGCGCTTGATAGCGGGTTTAACTCCAAAGCTACTTTTAACCGGGTGTTTAAGAATTCTACCGGGCTCACTCCCGGCGAATACACAAAGAAGTCTCAATAAACCGGAACTTCTTTTTTCTGCATTTTTCGGGAAGTTGAGACCTCAAAACGGTTTATTGAGACCCTGAGAAAATTCCGTTGTCCTTTCTTTGCTTCAAAAATTTAAAGAATGAAAGCACGAATTATATTATTAAGTATTCTTGTTGCTATAGGCGGTTGCGCCGGTAGCAAAAGCAGTTCAGAAGCCAGGAAAATCCGGTTTGGGGTAGAAGCAGGACCCAATTCCGGCGGTATTGTTGAAAACACGAAAATGGCTGATATTGCCGGCGCACCGGTTGATGGTTTTTCCGGAGCCACATCCATGGGCTTCCATACTGGCGGGCATGCATTGCTTCCTGTTGGCAGAAACGATATTCAGGCTGGCGTGATGTATTTATACAGTCCGCAAAAGTTTACCTACAACGATCCGGTTCATGGGTATGCAGGCTCCCGCGATCTGCGCCTTTCGCAAGTTATAGTTCCTGTTACATACAATTTCAATTTATTCACGCGGAAGTTTATTCCGGGTACCTTAAGTTTGAAGGTTGGTGGTGCTATTGAATACAATATGCTCTCGGTAACTAACAATGGATTGAACCTTACAGACTATTCCACGAATAAGATTTCTGCTGGTATTACACTTGGCATTGCAGCTATGCCTTTCCGCTTTAGCAATAATGCGTGCTTGGGTTTTGGATTCGATATGTATAAGGGTGGACAAATATTCGACGATTTTTATAACCGCCCGGAATTTGCCATGCCATCGTCGAGCTACATGAAATTCAGTGTTATTTATCAGTTTAAGTAAAATGAGAACAGCTATAGTTTATACTACAAAGCACGGTACAACCCGGAAAGTAGCAAATAAAATTAAGGAAATGATATGGCCGGGCGATGTAATATTATTTAACCTGGCAGAAACACGACAGCCTGAGATTCGCTCGTTCGACCGGGTGATTATAGGAAGCTCGGTTTACGCAGGTTCTGTAAATGGACGGGTAAAATTGTTTGTAAAACAAAACATGGTAGAATTGCTTCAAAAGGAAGTGGGTTTGTTTACCTGTGGAATGTTTTTCGAAAAGGCCGAAGAGCAGATCGAGAAATCATTTCCTGCCCTGCTACGTCAACATGCGAGAAGTATCAGGCATCTTGGGGGCGAATACCAATTCGACGATTTGAATTTTGTAGAGCGGTTTCTTGTAAAAAAAATTGGTGGCGCAACCCAAAGCGAATCGCACATTGACGAAAAAGCTATTGAGGGGTTTGTGGAAGAATTCGGTGTGATGTTTTAGGCATTAAGCTGGCGCGCGTTTGTAACGCGTGCCTTTATGCATGATTGTGTGAAAGCACGCGTTACAAACGTAAACTAGCAAAGGATCAAATAGCTGGAATGTTAGCTAAGATGCTGATCAGCGAATGTCTTTGACTTCGCTGAATTAAGTTGCGGTCTCCTGACCGCACATACGATTGATCACTAAGAAAGCGGCGAAGTCAGAGACGTTCGCCTATCGGCTCCGTAGTAGAAAATTTATGGAAGAAGGTTTTCAATCCCCTTCTTCCAATTCGAACAATTCCTCCACCTTGCAACCAAAATAATGCGCCATTTTTAGCGCCAGCGCTGTAGAAGGTACAAACTTGGCATTTTCCAAAGCATTGATGGTCTGGCGCGAAACATGAAGTGCATCGGCCAAATCGCCCTGGGTGATGTTTTTGCGGGCTCGTTCTACCTTTATCTGATTTTTCATGTTTAATGCTTAAAAAGAAAACTGATACCAATGAGCAGGGCTGCTATGGCGTAAAATCCATAAAAGAAGCCAATCATCATTTTGTTATAATTGTCGGGGGCTGTCTTTTCTTTGAAAAGCCACGCAGGATTGTATCTGTTTCCTAAATACACCAATATTGCATGAACAGTAAGAAGCCCTTGTGTACAATAGAGAATAGTGAGCATAGACAATGAGTGCAGCTTGAATATATTTGAAAAAAGAGCAATAAACCCGAAAACAATCACAAAAAAACCTAACGATTGTTTCAGAATGCTATAACGAATAAGCAATGAACGTTCATCATCCTCTTTATCTTTACTGTTTACAACGGTTAGCAATCCTATTGCAATAAGGTAATTTAAATAAATATGGAGGAAATCCGGGTAATCCGGGTTGTGCATATATTGGACATTGTGTAAGTAAAGGAGTTTGTCTACAATAAAGAGAATAACGGTAAAAATAAGCGCATGCTTTTTTACTTTATAATCGTAAAGCGAAGTAAGAAGATTTCCCATTGTTGGTGAGTTTTAAATTTGACATTTTGTAAAATAAACATGAACAAATGTAAAGTATATTTTACAAATAAGCAAATAAGGTTTACTTTTTTGTTTGCAGGTTTATTTTTAGCCCAGTTGTAACTGCCAGATTACCCCGGTTTAATAATATTACCGAATAGCCAAACATTTTTAATTTATTCGTAAGTTTATCCCGTCGTTTAACAATAAAAATCCCCAACCAATGAAAAAAGTATTGCTCCTTCTTCCCAATGGATTTGAAATTTACGAAGCCAGTGTATTTATCGATGTTATCGGATGGAACCTGGTAGATGGCGACGGCACCACACAATTATTCACCTGTGGTTTGCAAAAAGAAGTAAAAAGCACGTTTAACCAAATCATGATTGTCGATTATTTAATAAATGAAATCAACGTCGACGATTTTGATGCACTGGCCATTCCCGGAGGTTTCGAAGAATACGATTTCTATAAAGAAGCGTACGACGAACGGGTGCTCGACTTTGTTCGCGCATTCAACAACAAAGGCAAGATTGTAGCCTCCATTTGCGTTGGGGCTTTGCTTATTGGAAAAAGCGGAATTCTTCAGGGTAAACGGGGAACAACCTATAATAAAAAGCCTGCCCGCCACGAAACGCTCCGCAGTTACGGCGTAAATGTATTGAACCAGCCTATTGTGGTAGAAGGGAATATTATTACCTCATGGAATCCTTCAACAGCTATCGACGTAGCGCTTACGCTGCTCGAAATGCTTACCAATAAAAAGAATGCCGATTATATACGGGATATCATGGGGTTCGAAGCGGAATAAAAGACAAAGCAGGCTTGTCATTACTCTCTTCGTTCGTGAGAATAGTTCCGGCGGAGGCCGGAATCCCTCAACTACGAAGCTTATACGGATTCCGGCCTCCGCCGGAATGACATCTTCGTAGGTTTATTACACTGTCTCTTTAGTGTGTCGTTTTTACCCCGCATTGCATACGGGGCTATTCAAATTAAATCCCATTCGGGATTTTAAATACAAGTATTAATTTGCCAAAGTTGAATTAAAAGATAATAGAATTATGAAACCGATCTTTACAGCATTTTTTGTACTTATGATATGCATAAGTACAAACGCCCAATACAACGCAGGTGTTGTCATCGAACCCATGCTCAAAACCGACACCACCTCTATTGGCCAAAAAATTCATTATCCCCACTTCACGAACGAAGAGAGTAATGACAAGCCTGCTTTGTCTTTTATTCCGCTTCGAACCCCATGATATCCCGTATATAATCGGCATTCTTTTTATTGGTAAGCATTTCGAGCA
>DATALJ010000178.1:0-15193 GCA_036261135.1 Bacteroidales bacterium | reverse complement strand
TGTTGGTATTGCCTACCTGGTTTATATTGCCGGAAAGCGAAGGAAGAAAGAGGGAAGAATATATTAATCCTTAAAAAGAAAATACCCTTTCAAGATGATCTTGAAAGAGTAAAACGTTTTCTCGAACACCGAAACTTTTATCTTGAACGGATCACCCTCCATATTTATTTGGTATCCTGTTGGATTACTTCATGTTTATTGGCAATTTATCCAATTTTGTAACACCTAAATGGAAGCCACAAAATTATGATGGTTTGTGGCTTTTGAGGTTCAGTAAATGCTGATTTGCAAATTACTCACTTCGTTCATGAGAAAGTTCAGCAGTGTTCCAAGCGACATTGCATATGCTGCTTGGCGTTCCGTTTCAGAACTTGCCGGCAATATAAACCAGGTAGGCAATACCAACAAACAACATTAACAGCAGCGTTTTTGCGCCAGTAATCAGGTATAGCTTTGTGGTAAGCATGGCTTTTTCGTCGGGTAACTGGGCTGCTGCAATTTGCTGCCTTATTTCGGCGTTGTTAATCTGTCGGATAATGGAGCCATTGTCTAAGGGCCAACCATGGCCACTAAAGAATGATGAGAATGCCGAATTCCAATCGTTTCCTTCGGGTGTAATCAATGAGCCAACGAATACCGCTATAAGCATTACCGGGGTTACATACTTCATAATATACTTAAAAACGATGGAAATATTAATGTCTGCACCATGTTGAATCTCGTGCCAGCCTTTATCCATACCAAATACCCAAGAGAACAGGATAACCTCCATCATGGCAAACACAAACAGCGAAACCGTGCCGGTCCAGTAGTCGTACTGATCGAAAACACCATAGTTAAAAAACAGAACGGTTGGCATGCCCAGTATTAATATGGCTAAGCCGAAAACCCAAGAAGCTTTCTTTTCGCTCCATTTAAATTCATCTTCCATGAAACTTACACACGGCTTGCCCATGGCCAGCGACGAAGTTATACCTGCAAAAAACAGAAGCAGGAACCACATTACACCCGCCGCAACCGACAAAAAAGGTCCCCATTGGCTAAACAAATACGGTATAACTTTGAAACCGAGGGCTAATCCGCCTAAGTTTACCAGTTCCTTCACTTTATCTATCCCAAAATAGCCTACAGCAATGGGTATAATAATAGCAGCACCAATTACTACTTCAACAAATTCGTTCATCCATCCGGCCGACATCGAATTTAGTGCAATATCGTCGCGCTTATTGATAAAAGAAGAATAACATTGAATGGAACCCATGCCAACCGAGAGTGTAAAGAAAATTTGCCCGGCTGCAGCAAGCCAAACTTTGGGGTTCCAGATCGATTCATAATTGGGCGTCCACAAGAAATTCAGGCCCTGGGTGCCGCTAAATAATGCTCCCTCATGCCCGGCTTTCATGGTAACAGCTTTTATTGCCAGAATAATGCCAAAAAGGATTAACAGGGGCATGCCAATTTTTGCTACCTTCTCAATTCCTTTTATCCCTTTCGACAAAATATACACATTTGTTAAAAGACATACAATATAGAAAACGATGGCTTCGTACGGTATAAGGGTTGCCTTGTCCAGGCTGATATAATCGTTGAAAACCATTTCAACCTGTCCCTGCGTCAATCCTTTAAATGTTCCGATGGCCGAATGAAAAATATAGGAAAGCGTCCACGACTCCATAAAACAGTAATAAGCGGCAATTCCCATGTTGCTAAATATCCCGAAAACACCAATATACTTCCAGATGCGTTGACGGCTCAGGCTATTCAACATAAAAGGCGTGGAATGGTTTCCATAGTGCCCGCCGTATCTTCCAATAGACCATTCTACAAGTAACAGCGGTATACCCATCAACAAAAAACAAACCAGGTAAGGTATTATAAAAGCACCTCCACCATTCTGAACCGCTTGTACGGGGAAACGTAAAAAATTCCCAAACCCAACCGCGTTACCTGCCATGGCTAGTACAAGCCCTATGCGACTCCAGCTTTGACGGCCTTCTGCTTTGGTGGTCGACTTCGAAAACATGACCTTAATAAAATAATACACAGTAATGAATGTAACGATACTCAGCGTAACAATCATCAGAATCAGAGCAGAGCGGTTCATGCAGTCAAACGTATTAAAATGGATAAAATATTTTTACGCTAAAATAATGTTTTAATCGAAAAATAGAGCCTTATCTAAGTTGTTAATTTTTGGAATTACTTTCAGTTTACAAAATTTGAAACTACAATGGTTTTAAATTGAAATTTTTCAGAAAAATTTCTGCTTAATTATAAAAAAATAAGCACAATAATGTTTCATTCATTGTGTTTAGAATCCTCAGCTACGGCGAATCCCGCGAGTGCAATAACAAAATAATAGCGTAACTACCTCATATTATGCTTCTGTCTTCTTCCTTAAAAATGTTTGTTCCGCAAACTTTCCGTTCAAAATACAAAAAAGAGAAGGAAGTTTTTTCTCGAGGATTATATTTCCTATCAGTATGACAGGAAATGCAACGAAAGGAATAAGTAATGCCGTGTTATTAGAAGCATTGGGGAATGAAACATGAATTATTTTTGCTGTAAAAAAGAATACAAAAAGGTGATACAGGTAAACGGACAACGAATATTTTCTTCCCCAGGACGACACCTTGTTATCGGGTATTTCAAGCTTCAATGCAAAAAGGAATAAGGATACTGCCATAAGTATAGAACCAAACAGAAACTGATGCGTGTACTTATCGTATCCAAAGAGCTGGTAAAACATTTGTGCCTCTGCAATTTGCAGCATATAACCCAATGTGGCCAAGAAGGCAATTACAGCTATGTTTACCTTATAAAACCGTGTTTTTGATATATTCAATCCTAAATACATAAAGGGGATGGAGAGTAAAAAGCGCGCCAGTTCGTCGTAATTAATCCGTAAACCGAAAAAGTTATCATACGAGTCTGCAACAATGGCAAACAATGCGATGATAACAGATAAGGGTAGCAACCATTTTGATTTATTTATCGCAAAAAAATAAGTTATGGTGATATAGCCAAATAAAAGAGAACTGATAAACCATAAATGCCACCATGTACCACAAAATAATAACTCGGCTTTGCAGCTATACCAAGTGCCGGTGGTTAAAAAATGCAATGGAAGATATACAATTGACGTAACAATTAGAAGAGAAATAAGGGTTACCATATTCTTTTCGATACTGCCAAATGTTAGTTTGCCCGTTTCGGAGATTCTATTATTCAGAAAATACCCGGAGCACATAAAAAAGAAAGGTACCGCCCATCGTCCACTCAATCGGATATACGAGGCAATATCGTTATTTAAATTCCCATACGAAGTATGTAAGAACATTACAAAAAATGCTGCTATTAAGCGAAATAAATCAATCCCATTCTTTCGGCTCATCTTCTTTAAAAGTTAAAGATATACTATCTGATCAGCAATTTGCATAGCGGTGCATGGCTGTTCGATCTCTTATTCTGTAACATAAACAAAATGCAAAATACCCTTTTTACATCAATATGCAAAACTTCATTTTTACTTCTTATTTCTGTATGAGCAAAATCACTTTAATGATAGGGGACTCTCTGCAGGTATTAATAAAACCTCCACTAACCTCCCTCAAAACTTACTTGACCCGAAACCGGAAATTTCTTAAATTTAATATGAGCCTGTTATTTCGGTATTTTCATTAACAATTGGAGCAATGGTACTTTTTTACGCAGCGATTATTATCATCACGAATCATCTCATTCTTGCTTTTGTTTTATTTCTTAATCCCCGGTTAGCTAATCTGCACAACAGGTTACTAGCGTTTTTATTAACAGCCATAGCGTTTATACACACCATCATATTTTTTATTTGCTGGAAGATGACGGTTGCGTACCAGCATGTTGTTGGTTTGGAGTACGTATTTGGTGCCATGGTGGGCCCGTTTATTTATCTCTATATAAAAAGCTTTTTAACCAAACCCAATTTCCGGATTAGCGCTGTTGGGCCGCATTTTATTGTGTCCTTTCTGTTTCTTTTGTTTTACCTGTATGGGCAGATGAATGGAACCCTGAGCTATTTCTTAGCGCAAATAGGCGAAAAACCTTACCGGGTATTTGTATACACCAGCGATTTGGTCGTAAACGTTTCCATTATCAGCTATATTATACTAAGCATAGCAATGTACCGCAAGGCCAAAGCGCATAACGATATTAAAAAAGTGTATCACGCATGGCTCCGCACTTTTTTCAGGACCACCATCATCGTTGCCGTCGTTGGACTTCCGCTTGGCTTTGTGGCTAATGGCCAGTATACCGCAGTGTATACCGTTTTCGTGACTTTCATCTATTTTCTTGTATTGATGTGGCAGTTCGCATCCACTTCGCGGACCTTTGCCAACGAACCCAAATCGCCGGGGCATAATGGGTCCGATCAGCAAGAATTTTCGGTTATTCATCAGTATTTCATCCAGCAAAAACCGTATATCAATCAGGATCTCACCCTCGAAATGCTGGCAGAAAAGCTTGAATTGCCAAAAAATCATTTGTCGAAGCTGATCAATAATCATTTGAACATGAATTTCTTCGAACTGGTCAATTCGTACCGCGTTGAGGATGCCAAGTTCAAGCTGCTCGATCGCGAATTTCAGCATTACACCATCGATGCCATTGCAAAGGAATCTGGATTTAAGTCCCGCACAAGTTTTTACGAAGCCTTTAAGAAGCAAACCGGCATGACACCAACCGAATTCAGGCTAAACAATATCGCCCATAAAAATTAACGATTGTCCGTTTTTCTCACAGGCGGACATCGTTGTCTGGATTTCCATTTACCCCTTTCGTAAATTTATACATGGTTTAGCACACAGAAATATTTATTTACCAACTTCAAACGATCCGGCTATGAAAAACATTATTTATTGCACAGTTGCATTGGTGCTGCTCTCAGCATCCTGCTCCAATACTGAAAAAAAGAGCCATTTGAATGGCGCTTACTTAACGGTGAGCTACAAATACTATAGGAACGATACTTTGATATTTTCGGTTCCAGATAAGACGAAAGGAACAGAGCTTAAAATATGGTCGGACGAATACTTTGCCTTTTCCGGAAAATACCAGACTGACACTTCCTCTCAAGATAATTATGGAGGTGGAACCTATACTCTCGATGGGGATCACTATATCGAAAACATCGTGTACCATGTGGAAAAATATTACATCGGAGCCAGTATAAAAATGATTATGAAAGTTAAAAATGATACGCTTATTCAATCCTGGCCTGTAGATGAAAACTGGAATATACGGAAGGATAGTTATTTTATTCAAACGCTTGTAAGGGCCGATAATAAACAATAGGAAGCAAAATGTAATTAACCAATTAACCAATTAATACATTTCAATTATGAAAACATGCAATAATCTTTGTTTTATTTTGATAATGGGGGTGTTCGCTGCACCGCTATTCTCGCAATCATCTGCTTCTAAACTTGATCAGTTGTCATTAATGCAAAAAATGGCAGGAACATGGATGGCTAATGATTCCTCCTCTAGAATGACACTTACGCTGCACGGTAAAGGAGGAGAAGCGGATTGTTTTATGTATTCGAAAGAAAAGGAAGCTTTTTATATCAAGCAGCTTTGGTTGTATAACGCTACCGAGGATAACATTACCATCGTTCAGCTCTCGGGCAACGAACGGCTCGAATGCTGGAAAATGAAATTTACCAGTCCAACTACCATGGTAGGCAAATTCTATAATTTCGAAAATCCATCCAGGATACTTCAGGAATGGACGATGGAATTTGTTACACCCGATAAACTGGTAGAAACGATGATCAGTGATCCGAAGAAATTCACCATGACCAGTTTTCGAGTCAAATAGATTGAAGAAAATTCATGTGCGCCCAACAAGCCGATTAAATGAATATTATAGCGCAGTGATGCGTAAGCGAAACAAAGACAATTCGTAAACAAAACAGAAAAATATGAACAGGAAAACTGCTTTTATTTTATTGCTCTGCACAACTCTTATATCATCCATAACCGTTTCGGCACAGAAGGCATATTGGGCATTTCCGGAAGACAGTGTTGCCTTAAAACTTATAGCCATGGATAAGATGTGGGCAGACGCAAACTGCAGTCCACAAACAGGACTAGAAGAGGTGTTTGCTGACGATTTTATGGGAACAGCAATAGATGGCTTCCGATATGGTAAGAAAGAAGCTATGGCACTCATAAGTAAACCTGATCGGCAATGTCAATTTGGAACTGTTAAAGTGCATTTTTTTGGGGATAAATTGGCCATAGCCTATGGGAATGAAAGTAGCATTCGCATGGATGCAGCTGGTAAGGAATATAAACGTTGTTTGGCATGGACCGATACCTGGCTGAAACGGGATGGAAAGTGGCAACTGATAGCAGCGCAAGATAACGTAGTGGAATGTTCTAAATAAAAAGTTAAGCCATATACGAAGGTTTTGACTTAGTCATAGCTCAAGCGACTGTCGCCCGTTATTGGTATTTTAGTGCCAAGGAATTTAGGGGATCGGTTTATCACCACTTCTCCAAATGCTTTCAAACAGGCAATGCTTTCGCGAAATTTCAGGTAATGTAAAGGTTTGGTATCGCTCATTGTTGCTGAAAACCCATAAGCATCAATTCCCTTTTTTCTGGCGATGTAAATTGAACGGGATATATGGAATTCCTGGGTTACAATAATGGCATCCTTAACAAGGAAGATCTCTTTTGCCCTTACCATGGAGTTGTAGGTGTCAAACCCTGCATGATCAAGGAATATGTCCTGTTGAGGTACACCCCTTTCCTCGAGATAGCGTTTCATATTATTCACTTCATCGTAATTTATGCGTCCGTGGTCGCCTGTGAGAAGGAAACGTTTTACTTTGCCATTCCGGTAAAGGTTTAAAGCAGCGTCGAGCCTGTCTGCTAAAACAATGGATGGAGTTCCATCGTTCCCCACAAGAGCTCCCAGCACAATGCAGGTGTATTTTGAAGGAACTTTGTTTATATCTGTTACTGTATAAGCCTTAGCGGAGTGTTGTATATAAGCATTTGCCGAAAAGTAAAAGATTCCGAGGATGAGGATGGCTAGAAGGGAGATTTTGATGAGTTTTTTCATAAATATTACATTACAAAGCGTTTAATACCTTCTTTTATTTTAGGTACATTAAAGTTTATAAGAAACCCAAGTTTGTTTCCGGTTAGCTTTAAATGACTCAATATTTGGGCATCCCAAACTGGATTAACCATTTCGACTGCTTTTAATTCGCAAATAATACAATCTTCAATAATTACATCAAGGCGGAGACCTTCTTCGAATATTAAATGATCATAAACAATCGGAATATCTACTTGCCTTTTATAGTTTAGTCCACGCTTAGATAATTCATGACAAAAGCAAATCTCATAGACCTTTTCTAATAACCCAGGGCCCAGATTGTAATGAACTGTATATGCAGAATCTACAATGAGTCGAGCGTATTTTTCAAGAGATTCAGGAATTGGGGTGAATTTTTCAGACGGATTCATGATTAGGGTTGATATGCCACAAAGACGCAAAGGCTCAAAGATTCACTAAGCATTTTTTGCGCCATTGTTGCAAATGAATAATTTCTTTATCTAGAAGACTCTAAGTTACAAAGTTTTTGGAATTTTCTTTTGTGTTTCTTCGTGTCTTTCAGTCTTTGTGGCAAAGATTATATATCCTTCATCGTCAACTGTATCCTCTTTCTCGACGCATCCACCTCCAGTACCTTTACTTTTACGTGCTGGTGCAGCTTTACCACTTCGTTTGGGTCGCTTACAAAGCGATTGGCAAGCTGTGATATATGAACCAGTCCGTCCTGCTTAACCCCAATATCCACAAAACATCCGAAGTTGGTAATATTGGTAACAATACCCGGCAGCACCATTCCTGGTTTTACATCGTCAATCTTGAATATATCCTTCGAGAATTCAAATACCTGAATGGTAGTACGCGGGTCGCGACCAGGTTTGGCCAGCTCCTGCATAATGTCGGTTAAGGTAGGTATGCCTATGGTCTCGGTTACGTACTTCTTGAGATCAATTTTCTTTCGCAATTCGTCTTGCTTAAGCAGATCGGCAACAGTAGCCTTCATGTCTTCTGCCATGCGTTCAACTACATTGTAACTTTCTGGGTGCACCGCGCTGTTATCAAGCGGGTTGCCGGCATCTGGTATGCGGAGGAAGCCTGCACATTGTTCAAATGCCTTATCACCCAGGCGCGGTATCTTTTTGAGCTCTTTACGCGATTTGAAAGGCCCGTTTTCCTTGCGATAATTTACAATGTTTTGTGCCAGTTGAGGTCCAAGGCCTGAAACATACGTTAGCAAATGCTTACTGGCCGTATTTACATTCACTCCAACGGAGTTCACGCAGCTTTCTACTACTACATCAAGGCTTTTCTTGAGCTTGTTCTGGTCTACATCATGTTGGTACTGGCCTACGCCAATCGATTTGGGATCAATCTTGACCAGCTCGGCCAGTGGATCCATTAACCGGCGGCCAATAGATACTGCGCCCCGCACCGTAACATCGTATTGAGGAAACTCTTCGCGTGCAACGCTCGATGCCGAATATACCGATGCTCCTGCTTCACTTACTACAAATATCTGAACCTGCCGATCGAACTGTATGCGCTGAACAAACTGCTCGGTTTCGCGGCTTGCTGTGCCGTTTCCAATGGCTATGGCATCGATTTTATAAACACTTACCAGGGTCGAAACTTTCTTCATCGCCTGGCTGGTCTCATTTTGGGGCGGATGAGGGTATATGGTTTCGTTATGGAGCAGGTTTCCCTGGGCGTCCAAACATACCAGTTTACATCCTGTGCGGTAACCAGGGTCCAAGGCGAGTACAGTTTTCTGTCCAAGAGGAGAGGAAAGCAGCAACTGACGCAGGTTTTCTGCAAATACCCGTATGGCTTCTTCGTCGGCTTTCTCTTTCGACAAACCCATGAATTCCGTTTCAATTGAGGGACCCAATAATCGTTTGTAGCAGTCTTTAATGGCTTCGGCTACTTGCTGCGACGAATCAAATCGCCCTTTGACATATTGTTTTTCAAGTATTTCAATGGCTTCTTCCTGCGAAGGGTCAATACTTATTTTCAGAAAACCCTCTTCTTCGCCACGGCGCATGGCCAATAAACGGTGCGAGGGACAGCGTTTCAGCGGTTCGGAAAATTCGAAGTAATCCTTATACTTTACGCCCTCTTCTTCTTTGCCTTTTACCAGTTTGGATGAAATCAGCGCATCGCGGCTAAAGAGGCGGCGGATGTTTTCGCGAGACCGCTGGTCCTCATTTACCCACTCGGCGATAATATCGCGTGCACCTTGCAGGGCGTCTCCTGTGGTTTCCACAGCATCATTCAGGTATTGGGTTGCAATGTCGTCCACATCTTTTACCTGCTGTTTGAAGATAGCTTCAGCCAATGGTTCCAGCCCTTTTTCTCGGGCAATGGAAGCACGGGTCTTCCGTTTGGGTTTATAGGGTAAATATATATCTTCCAGTTCTGAGAGAACATAGGTGCTTTCGAGCTTTTTGCGCAGCTCGTCGGTGAGTTTACCTTGTTCTTCAATGGAGTTGATGATGGTTTCGCGCCGTTTGTCTACTTCCTGTAATTTCTCATATTGTTCCTTTACAGCCAGTACCTGCATTTCGTCTAGACTGCCTGTTGCCTCTTTACGGTAACGGCTGATAAAAGGCACTGTAGCTCCTTCGTCGAGCAGCTTAATGGTGTTGCGTACCTGGTTTTCGCCAATAGAAAGGCTTGTAGCTATGAGTTTAACGTGAATAGCGTTCATGTAAATTGGGTTGTTTGAATGAATCCAAAGGTAGGAAATTTGGCCTAAAGTTTTTGCCACGAAGGCACCAAGGCCCAAAGAAACACAAAGAATATCTTCTTCGCGTTTTATCAAAATGGCTGGCGCGCGTTTGTAACGAGTGCAAAACGTCTTTGTGGCTTATTCTTAATTATTTTCCAGTATATTCTGCTTATACAGCATTTTAATGGTGGCTTTAATACTATCTGCCGATTGTTTTACCAGGATTTTCTCTTTTTCGTTCAGGTCCAGTTCAAGAATATCTTCCACTCCCGTTTTCCCGAGTTTTACAGGAACGCCGAAAAATATATCTTTCAAGCCGTATTGTCCATTTAAATAGGTGCTGCAAGGGAAATAACGCTTCTGGTCAAGCACAATAGCTTCAACCATGCGGGCTGCACCATATCCGGGAGCTACCCAAGCCGATATGCCCATTAGGTTCATCAGTTCGCTACCTCCCAAACGCGTGCGGGAAATGATTGCCTCAAGCTTTTCTTTTGACATGAGTTGTGATACGGGCGATCCACAAACTGTAGTATATCGCGATATTGGCACCATATGGTCTCCGTGACCTCCTAAGATGATCGCCTGGATGTCTTTGGGAGAACACTTCAATTCTTCGGCAATATACGAGCGATAACGCGCCGAATCGATGAGTCCGCCCATTCCTATTACCCTGTTCGAAGGTATCTTAGCTGCTTTAAGCGCGCAATAGGCCATCGCGTCAAGCGGATTGGTAACTACAACAAATATGGCATTCGGAGATGCCTGAATAGCCCTTTCAGTAATATTCTTTACAATCTGGGCATTGGTAGTGATGAGGTCTTCACGGTTCATACCTGGCTTCCGCGAAATACCAGCGGCTATTACAACAACTGAAGAGTTGGCTGTTGCAGCGTAATCATCAGTTACACCAATGGTTTTGGTATCGAATAAAGCCAAAGGGGCCATTTGGTTGATATCGAGTGCTTTCCCTTCTGCGATACCTTTCTTAATATCCAAAAGAACTACTTCGTTACCCAATTCCTTTTCGGCTATTACGGTTGCGCAGCTTGCGCCTACGTTACCTGCGCCAATTACTGAAATCTTCATTTTCGCGTTTTTAAGAGACTGTAATATTAGGAATATCTTTCCTTCATTTTGTTTCCTAACGCGGATTTTTTTACGTTTTGCAAAAGCTGCGCAGGCTTTCCTTCATAATGAAGGGATTACAACTGTGTATTTTTTTACTATTTTTGCATCTGAATTTCGAAAAGTAATGACAAAGAAAAAGGTTGTAGTTGGCATTTCCGGCGGGGTGGATTCGAGTGTTGCGGCGTATCTTTTGAAACAACAGGGTTATGATGTTATCGGCTTGTTTATGATCAACTGGCACGATACGGAAGGCACGCTTTCGGGCGATTGTCCGTGGAACGACGACCTTATTTTTGCCGAACTCGTTGCCCGCAAGCTTGAAATCCCATTTCATACCGTCGATTTCAGCGAGCAATACCGCAAACGCGTGGTTGATTATATGTTTTCAGAATACGAAAAAGGTCGTACGCCGAACCCCGATGTACTTTGCAACAGAGAGGTTAAGTTCGATCTGTTTCTTGATGCTGCAATGAAAATGGATGCCGACTATATTGCTACCGGCCATTATTGCATGAAAGAAATGATTACCGACGAAAACGGCAAAGAAATATACCGTTTAATGGCTGGTGCCGATAAAAACAAAGACCAGAGCTACTTCTTATGTCAACTCTCGCAGAAACAGCTGGAAAAGGCTTTGTTTCCTATAGGCCACTTACAAAAGCCAGAAGTAAGGCAGATTGCCGACGAAAATGGTCTGGCAACGGCTCAGCGTAAAGATTCTCAGGGTATTTGCTTTGTGGGAAAAGTAGACCTGCCTGTTTTTCTTCAACAGAAATTGAAAAGCAAAGAAGGTGCTATTGTAGAAATACCAGATGATTTAGCATTATATAAAACCAACGAAGCCACGCAGGTTGATCATGAGGCTTTGAAGCTATTGTCAACACCCTACTTATACAAAGCTGTGGATGGTGTAGTTGTAGGAAAGCATAATGGCGCGCAGTTTTTTACCATTGGTCAGCGCAAAGGACTTAATGTAGGTGGAAAGGCAAAACCGCTGTTTGTTATAGCCACCGATACAGAAAGTAATATCATCTATGTGGGACAGGGAGATGACCATCCCGGGCTTAACCGCAAGGCTTTATTTATTAAAAAGGACGATATTCATTGGATCAGAGGTGATAAAGCCATACAAACCGGTGAAGTACTGCACTGCCAGGTACGAATTCGCTACCGTCAGCCTTTGCAAAAAGCCACATTGTACATGTTCGACGAAGGGATGTACATTTATTTCGATAAGTTACAGCGGGGTATAACTCCCGGTCAGTTCGCAGCCTGGTATGTCGACGAAGAGTTGATGGGCTCCGGCGTTATTCAATCTTAGTGGCGGGCGTGTAAGCCACATTCCTTTTGTTCCGGGTTTTCCCACCACCAACGGCCAGCACGAATGTCTTCCCCCGGCTTAATGGCTCGTGTGCAAGGCTGGCAACCAATGCTCGGAAATCCTTTATCGTGAAGTACGTTGTAGGGAACGTTGTTCTCCTTAATGTAATCCCAAACCTGTTGTTCTGTCCAATTTATAAGCGGGTTAATCTTTACGAGGTTATTGTTTGCATCCCATTCCACTACCTGCATATCGTTGCGGGTAACCGATTGCTCACGGCGAAGGCCACATATCCATGCATCAAGTCCTTTAAATGCGCGTTTTAACGGTTCTATCTTGCGTATTCTGCAGCATTCCTTTCTGTTCTCAATGCTTTCGTAAAAAAGGTTAATCCCTTTCTTATTTACCATCTCTTCCACTTCCTTGTAATCAGGGAAGAAAACCTGTATATTGATATCGTAACGATCGTTTGTGCGGTATATCAGCGAGTACGTTTCAGGGAAAACCCTTCCGGTATCCAGCGTAAAAATGCGGGTATTCTTATCTATGGTAGCTATCATGTGTGTAATAACCTGGTCTTCGAGACCAAGGCTAGATGAAAAGGCTACTTTTTCTTTATAATGCGAAATGAAAAAACGGATAACTTCTTCCGGAGCTTTGTTTTCGAGCAATTGCGCCCAATTTTTAACCTGTTCTTGTAATTCCATATCTTAATCTCTGAATTTACAAATCTACCTGTTTTTGATGGATTTTACAACTGTTTTACACCTTGTCGGAATAGGGAGCTGCCTCTTTCAGGTTCTCAATGCGGCCAATGTCGAACCAGAAATCTTTGTCGTGCCTGTAGGTTTGGATGACATGGTCTTTTGCAAGACGCAGGTAGGTATCCATGATTGAGAATTTGCCGCTTTCGGTAATCAATGGAAATATTTTCGGGTCCATTACGTGGATTGCGCTGAAAGGCATTGCACAAAGCTCTCTTTCGTTTCCTTTGGCAATAATGGTTTGTCCCGTTTGGTGGTTTTTCCAGCCACTCAACTCGCCATCATTATTAATTAAAAGAGAACGTGAGGTTTTACGGTCTTTTATAGCCAGCGTTGCCAATGCGTTCTTGGAACAATGATAGTTGTAAAGGTCCCTAAGGTCGATGTTCGATAAAATATCAATATTGTGTACCAGAAAAGGCTTCCCATCGTCGAAAAACCAGGATGCTTTCACCAACCCACCACCGGTATCCAGCAAAAAGTCTGTTTCATCAGAAATGGTAATGGACGCACCAAAGTTATTGTTGCGTTTCAGAAAGTCGATAATCTGATCGGCAAAGTGGTGAACATTTACAATGATTTCGTTAAAACCGGAACGAATAACCTTTTTAAGAATAATCTCCAGCATGGGGGTACCATTAATCTCAACCAGCGCCTTGGGTTTGGTTAGTGTTATTGGCTGAAGACGAGTGCCCATGCCGGCAGCTAATACCATTGCTTTCATTTCAATTCCTTAATCCTTAATTTTCTTAGGTTTACAAAGATGCTTTTCTTTATGCGCTACCGCATTGCATTTTTTACACTTGTATCTTGGATCTGTCTGCTTTTCAGCCCGGTCTTCTTTATTCATTTCGCACATGGTCTTGCTCATAGTCGTTTAAACAAATATTACCGAAAAAACATCAGACTCAATTCAATAGTTCAATTTTATTGTAAATTTCTGCACCGCTAAAATGATTTCATCTCCAGCTCGCGATGACGCAGCTTGATGATGACATTTCCTTTGCCATACTTGCTTTCCAGGTGGGCGTAAAGCTTCTCTGCCGAATAAACCGAGCGGTGCTGGCCACCTGTGCATCCAAAGTTGATCATGAGGCTTGTAAATCCGCGTTTCAGATATTTGTCCATGGATCGGTCAACTAGTGCAAACACGTTTTCGAGAAATTCATCCATTTCTGTTTCTTTACTGAAAAATTCCTGAACCTTCACGTCTTTTCCAGTAAAGGGTTTGTATTCGTCATATCGGCCTGGGTTATGTATGGCGCGGCAATCGAACACAAAACCTCCGCCGTTTGACGATTCATCAACAGGTATACCACGCCGGTATGAAAAACTATTGATGGATACTGTTAAAGCAGTTTGTTTCTTTGCCAAATGCCTTATGTGTTCAGAATCTGCCAGATACTGCCATACTTTGGTCAGCTCAGGTAGCTTAACAGGCAAAGTAACATTTTCTAGAAGCCATTCTAAATGGTTTATTGCCAAAGGAATACTTTGCAAAAAGAGTTCCTTCTTTTCATATAAACCGCGAAAGCCGTATGCTCCCATGGCTTGCATCAGCCGAATATAAACATATCCATAGAAATGCTCCATGAATGCTTCTTTTGTTACGGGGATATACTTGTTTACAGCCGTAATATAATAGTCGAGCAGCTCATCGCGCAGGTTTGCGTGGAGGTTTGTTTTGGCTTCGAAGAGTATTGAGGCAATGTCGTAGTGCAATGCACCTTTGCGTCCGCCCTGGTAGTCTATAAAATGGGGCTTTCCGTCAACCAGCATCACATTGCGCGACTGGAAATCGCGGAATAGAAAGTAATTGCAATCAGCCGAAAGCAGGAAATTCACGAATGTTTCAAAATCGTTTTCGAGCAATTGCTCATTAAAAGGCACTTTGGCTAGTTTCAGGAAATAATACTTGAAATAATTTAAGTCCCACATCATCGACTGACGGTCGAATGCAGCTCTTGGATAACATAGAGTGTAGTCCAATCCGTCGTTCCCCAGAATTTGTATCGCCGGAAGGTCTGAAATTACTCTCTTGTAAGCTTCAATTACTTCGGGCTTCACTTCAATGGGATAGTTTTGCTCGTGCAGGTAGGCGAGGAGGGTGGTATCGCCCAAATCGTCTAATAAGTAAA
>DATALJ010000169.1:0-13813 GCA_036261135.1 Bacteroidales bacterium | reverse complement strand
GTTAGCCACAATACCTACCGACATTCCGTTCAAGCGGGCAAAAGCTGTAATGATGTTTGCAGCGTAGTCTCTTTGTACTTCCAACATTTCATGGTTATCCACGATAGCTTGGATAACTTCTTTCATATCATAAGGCTTGTTCGGATTTTCAGGAATGAAATCATTCAGTGTATCTTCCAAACGATTGATAGGATCGTCACTGGCAACCAGAGGAGCCTCTTCCAGATTGTTTTGCGGTAAGTAGCTCAATAATTTGCGGATAAGCATGATACCTTCTTCTTCGTTGTCAGCTGCAAAGTGGGCTACACCCGATTTGCTAGCGTGTACCGAAGCGCCACCAAGCTGTTCAACCGTAACTTCTTCGCCAGTTACTGATTTAACAACTTTAGGACCGGTAACAAACATGTAGCTGGTATCTTTGGTCATAATGTTGAAGTCGGTAAGTGCCGGAGAATAAACAGCACCGCCGGCACAAGGACCGAAAATGGCTGAAATCTGAGGAATTACGCCCGAAGCAAGAATGTTACGCTGGAAGATATCAGCATAGCCACCCAAGCTCTTTACACCTTCCTGGATACGAGCACCACCCGAGTCGTTAATACCAATTACAGGGGCACCGTTCTTCATTGCCATGTCCATGATTTTACAAATTTTGGCAGCGTACATTTCAGACAAAGAACCACCAAATACGGTAAAGTCTTGCGAAAATACGTAAACCAAACGTCCGTCGATTGTACCATAGCCGGTTACAACACCATCAGACAAATAGCTTTCCTTTTCCAGTCCAAAATCAATACAACGGTGGCATACAAACATGTCGAATTCTTCGAAGCTGCCTTCGTCCAAAAGAAGAGCAATACGTTCACGGGCTGTTAATTTCCCTTTCTTGTGTTGTGCTTCAATTCTTTTTTCGCCACCACCCAGCTTAGCCTTCTGTCTAAGCTCGAGTAATTCTTTTATTTTTTGCTGATTATTACTCATTATTGAAATGAATTATATGATTAGGATGTTGATAATTATTTTGCACAAAATTCGGTTAATACACCATAGGTTGATTTTGGATGTAAGAATCCGATATTCAGACCTTCAGCACCTTTTCTCGAGGTTTTGTCAATAAGAGCAACGCCCTTGGCTTCAGCATCTTTCAATGCACCGTTTACGTCGTCGAATGCAAATGCAAGGTGGTGAATTCCAGGGCCTTTCTTTTCAATGAATTTGCCAATAGGTCCTTCAGGATCAGTTGATTCCAACAATTCAATTTTGGTTTGACCAACCATAAAGAAAGCGGTTTTAACTTTCTGATCAGCAACTTCTTCTACAGAATAGCATTCAAGCCCAAGTACTTTTTCATAATAAGCTTTGGCTTCTTCGAGGTTTGCAACTGCAATACCGATGTGTTCAATATAATTAGGTTTCATTTTATGTATTTAATTTATTGTTATTTTATTAACATTAATAATTGTCAAAAAATAGGTCCACTTGCGTGGATGTGCCTGGCCGAAAGTAAAATACAACCAGTAACTTGAATGAAAAAGAAGTGAATTTTGAAGGATAAACCATTTGATGTAAATTAAAGGAATTTGTTGATTGATAACAAATTATTTTACAAAATCAAAATCCGACCACAAAACTACTAAATAATTAAATTCAAAAAGAATCGTAAAGGAAATTGTTTATAACGAATATTGTAAATTGTACGCTAAGTAATTTACTTATTTACAGTATTTTAATTGGATGTTTTAGAAAACTTGTGTCGAAAACATGATGTAAAGCATATTCATTGCTCTAATTTAGACCTTTTCTTAATAAAGGGTTACCTAAAATAATTGTGTTAATTGGTTTAGGAATGAGCAAGTGTTGATATTAAGTGTGTTACAAATGTGGTTCAACTCCTCTTCTTGCAAGGAGGAATTAAATAACTCGCATTCACTGTATACTGGGAATTTCACCCTTAATTCGCATTATTTATCTTTTTTAGATTCAGCCAAAGCTTTTGTAAATACTTCGTGAATACGGGTTCGAACATTCATTTCTACCAGTTTATTGTTTTCAGCATCGGGGCAAACGCGGTTAGAAAGGAATATATAAAGCAGTCCATTCTCGGGATCTGCCCAGGTGTAGGTTCCTGTAAATCCAGAGTGACCAAAACTCTTAGCAGATACACATTGGCAAGTTGGCCCATTGGCCGATCCCATTTCAGGTTTGTCGAAGCCAATACCTCGTCGGTTATGTTCTTCGCAGAATGGACATGATGTAAAATATTCGAGTGTTTCTTTATCGAAGAATTTTTCGCCCCCAAAGGAACCTTTGTTAAGATACATTTGCATGAGTTTGGCTAAATCGTTGGCATTGGAGAATACACCTGCATGACCACTAACTCCACCAAGCATTGCAGCAGCCGGATCGTGTACGTATCCATGTATCAGCTGTTTGCGGAAAAATTGATCGTATTCGGTAGGTATAATGCGGTCGCGGTCGAATCGGTTTAGAGGTAAATAACCCATGGTTTCGGCACCCAGTTTTTGGTAAAAGTTTTTATCGTCGTATTCGTTGAGTGCAGTTTTGGTCTTTAATTCGATGAGCTTATACAGGTAAATAAAGCCTAAATCGCTGTATTTATATTGTTTTTCTTTTAAAAGGGGCGAATTGTCAATAGTTAAGAAGATACTGTCAACGTACGAGTTGCTCAAATACATATCGTCGGCAATGGTTACACCGTGTTCAATATCGGGCCTTGTAACAATAAAGCCGTTCCTGTAGCGAACATTGCTGTTCCCGAAAGAAGATGCGGACAACCTGATGGTATTGGTAGCCGAAGCAGTGGAAACAAGAAGCTTTTCCCCTGCATTCTTTGGCTCAATTAATTTAAGGTAAAAAGGAATAAAAGGTTGAAGTCTTGCCTGATGGGTGAGAATGTCAATGAGCGTAATTTCTTTCTTGTTCGTTTTTTTTAGGTTATGAAAATAGCTCGACAGGCGACTCTTCAATTTAATTTCATTTTCTTCATATAGTTTCATGATAGCCGGCAAGGTTCCCGTAATTTTTGTAAGGGATGCCAGGTCGTAGATATCCGAATTTTTTACTTTTCGTAGCGAGTCGTAAGTATGATAACCAAACGATTTGTTATAAAAGACCACCCCATCTTTTGCAGCCAGCACCTGGCACCCAGGCATTGCTTTTTGTTGAATGGCACTTATAACAATAGAGTCGACGCCTTGTAATGTTACAGGGTTTATATTTATTTCCTCCGGACGGGCATAGCGCAAACGTATAGGTTCTGTTGTAAACTGGGTATTGATAGGGAAAACAGAAGCTGTAACAGGCAGTTTACCCTGGGCCGGAATTCCTCCGAAAATGATCTGTGCCGCGAAATCCTGCGTTACTGGAATGTCGTGGTACGAAACCAGGATGGCCTGGTAGTTATAAATCTTTTTAAACATCGATAGCGCATAAGGCGTTGCCGGAAGATGCAGAATTACCTTCCGCAAGGTAGCCAGGGTATCGAAAAAGGCAATGGCCGAAGGCTGTATTCCAAAATTGCGGTTAGCTAAAGAACTGGTATTATGGAATGAACCAATAATCAGATTATAATGCCTCAAGCTGAATAGAAGGCTATCCGTTCTGAAGGAATCGAGCTTTTCGGGCAGGAAGTAAGTATCGCAATTTTTATAAAGCCCCACGGTTTCAGTGAATTGATTGGGTTGATTGGTGCCTGAAAGCACTAATGCTATCCTCAACGTATCTAAACGTTGCAAAGGAACCAGGTTAAAGGTGTTTTTAACAAGGGTAATAGCCGAAGCTGCAATGTTCCGCTGAATTAAGGTAGCTTCCGTTGTGTTCAGTTTAGCAGGAAGCGAAGCAATGTCTACGGGTTTATATCTGTCAAGTCCAGCCTTGTATTTGGCTATTAGTACTCTTCTGCACGAAGAATCTATCTGCGATTGACGTAATTGTCCGTCGCGGATTGCCTTTTTTATTGCCTGTATGGCTATTCCTGGGTCGGCTGGCATAAGCAATACATCGTTCCCTGCCTGTAATGCTTTCACTTCCAATTCTCCAGGTTTGTTGTTAGCAGCTACCCCCAACATATTCAGTGCATCTGTAAATATGAGGCCGTCGTAACCCATCGATTTTCTTAATAAATCCGTAATAATTCTTGAAGAAAGTGTAGATGCCGTATTGGGTTTAGGTTCTAATGCGGGAATATTCAAGTGGGCTACCATTACGCCGCTTACATTTTTCTTAATCAGTTCTCTGAAAGGGTAAAACTCGATAGAATCCAGACGACCCAGACTGTGTTCTATTACCGGCAGCGTAAAGTGTGAATCGGCGTTTGTGTCGCCATGTCCGGGAAAATGTTTGGCAACTGCAAGCAACCCATTGTCCTGCATGCCTTCCATGTAACTAATGCCTTTTTGGGTTACATTTATCTTATTTTCGCCAAAGGAGCGGTTGCTGATTACCGGATTCAAAGGATTGCTATTAATGTCGACCACAGGTGCAAAATTAATGTGTATGCCCAGCGCTTTCATCTGGTTTGCAATTTCCCACCCCATTTTATAAATAAGTTGATTATCGGATAAAGCACCCAGCATCATTTGTCGCGGGAACCCGAAAGTACTGTCGAGCCGCATACTGAGCCCCCATTCTCCGTCAATGCCAATAAGCAACGGTGTTTTCGCGTATCGCTGAAAATAGTTGGTCATAAAGGCCTCTCTTGCAGGTCCTCCCTGAAAAAAGATAATTCCGCCCAGGTTAAAGGTTTGAATCAGATACGAAATTTCGGCTGTATGGGAAGGTGGCCTGTTGGAGTAGGCGGCTATCATTATAAGCTGCGATATTCGTTCGTCTGGCGTAAGCGAATAAAAAACTGAATCAACCCATCGTATGGAGGTTTGCTGTTGTTTGCTTTGTACTGTCTTTTGGCTGTTAACAGGGAGATATAATAATGTTAAAAATACACCAATCCAAAATTTCTTCATCGTCACTCTATCCTAAATATTCAAAAACTCAATTTGTCTATGACGCTCACAAAGATAAAGGTTAGCATTTATTTTACCTTATAAAAAGTGAAATGTTAATAAAAATTCGATTTTCGAAAATTCTCGCGCCACGTGTAATTATAAACACACAGTTTTATTTTTTATTATGAGAAAAGGAAAAAAAGAAAGAAGATAAGTAAGTGTTTGCAACGGTTTTAAAATTTGTTTCAAAAAAACAGAAAAAAATGAGTAGGGGAATAGGGGTATAAAAAAAGATGGATGTCTTAGGTCAAAATTTAATTAAAAATGATTGTATGAAGACGTTTGTAAAAGTTACCGTTTGTATTTTTCTTTTTGTAGCTGGTTTGAACAGTTGGGCAAATTCTTTTCCTGGAAATAATGTAAGTATTTTCAACCAATCGGGAGATAGCACAGGGCATCGCGCATTTCAGATATCGTTAGTGCCTTACTTTGGAACCAATGGAATATCCGATAGTATTGTAAACGATATATCAATCAACATTCTTGCAGGATATGTATATGAAGTAAGGTCGCTCGAAATAGGAGGTATGTTCAATATTGTAAAGCGTAACATGCAAAGTTGCCAATTGGCAGGCATGGGAAACGTTGTTTTCGGGAAAGCCTCTGGATTACAAGCTGCCGGGATAGTGAATATCAGCAATTCGCTAGACGGAGTGCAGATTGCTGGTATGCTTAATACAGTTAGGCATTTAAAAGGGATACAGATTTCCGGTTTGGTCAATCACACCCTTACCGGGTGCGGAATTCAAATGGCATCTTTGATTAATAACGCTTGCGATTCATCTGAATTTCAGATTTCGGGGTTCATCAACAATGCAGCCTTGGCAAAACAATTTCAGATTAGCGGAATGCTAAACAATGTGCGGGAAACCGAGTTTCAGATAGCCGGCTTAGTGAATAATGCCAGAATGGCCCGCCAATTTCAGATTTCCGGTTTGCTGAATAATACCTCAAGCCCCACAAATATGCAGATTGCAGGTTTGGTAAACAATGCCAGCGATATTAAAAGCACGCAGATTTCAGGGTTTGTTAATAACGCCAATACCGTTAATGGCTTGCAGGCTGCCGGTTTTTTAAACAGAGCCCGCAATCTCAAAGGTGTGCAAATAGGCTTTATAAACATAGCTGATTCTTGCTCTGGTGTACCTATCGGGATACTTAACTTTGTAAAAAATGGCTATCACAAGCTTGAGCTATCGTCCGACGAAATGTTCTATACCAATATTGCTTACCGTTCGGGTATTCAAAAAATCCATGGCATTGTGAGTGCTGGTATTCGTCCGGATAACTTTGATAAACCCCTGTGGACATACGGTGTAGGTGTGGGTACATCATTCAATCTTTCGCCAAAGATGCTTTTTGATATGGATATTATGTTTCAAAATGTAATTAAATCGCACGAAATAGCCGATAACTTCCTTTATAAAATATATGCAGGCGCCGATTGGCAACTATTTCCCAAAGCATCGCTCTTCTTTGGCGTATCCTACAATTTTCTGGTTACCGATACCCGGGACGAGCACTACAGCACGCATTATGCCGATATAGCTCCCTACACATTTACCGACCATACCTACCGTCGCTTCAATCTTAAAACCTGGGCAGGCTTTAGGGCTGGTATTCGTTTGTTTTAATCAATCAAGTATTCCCAAATTTAAATTAATTCCAATTATGAATGAGCCTAAGATTGAGCTCGGGCTCCCGTGCACTGGGCGTAGTCTCTGATTACGCCACTACGAAGCTCTTTTTACACGGATACATTCACCTTTACCTTAAATTAACTAATAATGAAATCATTGAAATTAATCCTTTTATTTGTAGTTCTAAGTTTTAGCAATTACATCTCGGCGCAAATGCTAACCCAAACCATTCGCGGAAACATTTATGATGAAGATGGCAAATTTCCGCTGATAGGCGCCAATATTATTATCCTTGGATCTAATCCCATCAAGGGAGCTGTGACCAACGCAAGTGGTGAATTCAGGTTCGACAACATTCCTGTTGGTCGTGTCAATCTCCTCGTTCGTTATTTGGGGTACGAAGAAAAAACAATTCCCAATGTGCTTGTTAGCACTGGAAAAGAAGTGATCCTGAATGTTGAACTGAAGGAATCTATTGTTAAAATTGATGAAGTAGTTGTGAAGGCTACCAAAAACAAGGGAGAAGTTCAGAACGAGATGTCGCTTATCAGTTCCCGCTCGTTTTCTATAGAAGAGACCAAGCGTTATGCAGGAGCGTTCCAGGATCCATCGCGAATGGTATCAGCATATGCAGGTGTAACCAGCGATCCGAATGGAAACAATGATATTATTGTTCGCGGTAATTCGCCGAAGGGCATTTTATGGCGTATGGAAGGCATTGAAATTCCCAATCCCAACCATTTTGCCAACGAAGGTGCAACTGGAGGGCCAATCAATGCTTTGAACAGCGAGCTGTTGTCGAATTCCGACTTTTATACAGGGGCGTTTTCTCCTGAGTTTGGCGACGTATTGTCTGGTGTATTCGACCTAAAAATGCGGAGTGGAAATAATGAAAAACGCGAATACTCAATTGGTGTTGGGGTTTTAGGCACCGATATCATGGCTGAAGGTCCAATAAATAAAACAAAGGGAAGTTCGTATTTGGCAAACTACCGCTATTCTTCGCTTGATATGCTAGATAAGGCAGGAATTGTAAATTTTGAGGGTGTTCCACGCTATCAGGATGGCGCATTTAAAGTGGTGCTACCAACCACTGGCCTGGGCAATATTTCTGTTTTCGGATTGGGCGGCATAAGCTCAATGAATGGTGAGGAAAGAGATGATAATGAACGGTTGGTGGAGAAATTCAAATACAATGCACAGCTTGCTACTGTGGGAATTAACGATTTAATTCCTGTTTCACAGAACGCTTTTCTGAAATTAACCTTAGCGGCATCAAATAACAGCAGTAAATACAAGGATTTTAAAGTGGACCCCGACGAAAATAATACATTTGATGGTGAAGGCAAATGGGAGAAAAATACCATCCGCTCGGCTGCTATGTTTAGCACCAGAATAAACACGAAAAACCGCTTGATTATTGGCATAAAACATACACAGCACTTTTATAACCTCTACGAATACTATTTTGACGACGAGTTGAAACGCTGGATTACAGGAATTGATATGAAGGAAAATACCAGTTCTCTGCAAAGTTACGCAAGTTGGAAATACCGATTGAACGACAATCTTACTTTTGTTGGTGGAGTGCATAGCATGTACTTTAATTTAAACAAAGATTATACGATTGAGCCGCGCGCTGCGATTCGTTGGCAGTTATCACCAAAACATGCCATAAATGCAGGCTTTGGCGTTCATAGTAAGATCGAAAGTATTATTACTTATTTTACCCACGTGGCTCTTCCCGGCGGGGGTGAAATAACGCCAAACAAAGACCTCGGCTTATCCAGGGCCCGTCACTATGTGCTGGGCTACGAGTACAGGATTTCAAATAATCTCAATTCGAAAGTCGAAATATACTACCAGGATTTGTATAATATTCCTGTCGAAAATGTTGATACAAGCTCCTTTTCGCTGTTGAACAACGACGAAGGGTATGTAGATTACTCTCTTGTAAATAAGGGAACCGGCACAAACTATGGTATCGACTACACTTTGGAGCATTACTTTTCGAAAGGTTTCTATTTTCTGTTAACCGGATCGTTATACCAATCGAAATACAAGGCTCTCGAAGGCGTTACGAGAAATACCAAGTACAACGGCAACTATGCAGTGAATTTCCTGATTGGGAAAGAATTCAAAGTGGGGAAGAAAAAATCGATCAATGCCAATACTATCAGCATCAATACCAAGTTATTCGCCAATGGCGGCCGGCGATACATTCCGGTCGATTATGAAAGATCGAAGGCTGCTGGTGTTACTAAGTACGATTATTCAAGGGCTTTCGACAAAACACTCGACCGCATTTACCAGGTCAATCTGGCCATCAGCTATCGTATAAACAGACCAAAAGCCTCGCATGAGTTTGTTTTAGACATAAATAATGTTACCAACGCGCAGGGTCGTACTTGGGAATATTATAATGAATATACCGGTAAGATCGATTATGACCGACAACTCAATATACTTCCGAATTTTATGTACAGAATACACTTTTAGTTTAAATAATAGGTTCAATGATGTTTTGAGAGGTGTAGTCCCAAAGACTATACCTCTTTTTGTGTTTTGAATTTAAGGAAAGTTAAAAACAGTTAATTACCTAATAAAAGTGTAAATTTGGTTCAAAATTTGTTTCTATGAATCAGAAAAACACATATATAAGACTTTCCTTATTTAAACATTAAACTTTATTTTTATGAGATATATACTATTAATTCTGGGATTGGTTATGGTTACCAGCATAGACGCCCAGGAAGTCGACAAAAAGGAAAAACGCAGACTTGAAAAAGAAAAACGTGAACAGGAACTCAAGAAAAAATATGAGGCAACCGTTCAGTTTGTCGAAAATAAGCAATTTGTATTGGAGGCCAATTACTTGCAGGATAGATATGGCAATCGTGTTTCGGTAAACAGCACGATTAACTTTATTTATGTAGATTCTGATGAAGCAATACTGCAGATTGGAAGTAATTCGGGCGCAGGATATAATGGCGTTGGTGGTTTTACTATTGAGGGGAAAATTAATAGATGGGAGATGAAACGTAACGACAAGAATAAAAATATTCGCGTCAATATGGATATTATGGGAAGTGCAGGTATTTATCAGGTCACCTTGAGTATAAGTCCTGATAGGCAAACGAGTGCTGTACTTACATCAATTACAAGTGGAAGATTGGAATATTCGGGAAACCTTGTTGCCTTAGATAAGTCCCGTGTTTATAAAGCAAAAACTACTTATTAATCTATGGTTTTACCCCGTCATTCCGGCGAAGACCGGAATGACAGGTATCTTTCTAATTGAATTTCTTCGAAATCGCAATCGCAGCAATTGTTCCATCGGATACTGCCGTTGTAATCTGGCGGTATTTTTTGCTTATGACATCGCCTACGGCATATACGCCGTCAATATTGGTTTCCATGTCTTCGTTTGCAGCAATGTAGCCCCATTTATCCAATGTAATTCCCTGGTTTGCAAAAAGGCTTATATTAGGCTGCATCCCAACAAATACGAAAATACCATCGCTTTCTATCTTATGCAGTTCTTTGGTTTTAAGGTTTTCGTATGTTACTGTCATTTTATCGCCTGACTTTTCAAACGCGCGTGGTTCACATTCGAATAAAACACTAGCTTTCGGATTGGCAAATAGTTTTTCTTGGGCTTCCTTATTGGCGGTAAGTTTATCAAATTGGTGGACAAGCGTTATTTTGGATGCAAACTTGGCTATGAATTCCGATTCCTCAACTGCTGTATTTCCCCCACCAATTACAATCACTTCTTTATCCTGAAAATACTTAGCATCGCAGGTTGCACAGTAAGAAATACCTCGGCCTTTAAATTCCTTTTCGCCGGGAATTCCCAAAGGGCGTGGAGAAGCACCTGTTGATATTACAATCTTCTTTGCACGTATGGTTTCGTGCTCATCAATTATAATCTCCTTCTTTTCCAGGTTCACTTTGGTAACGTCAACAGCTGCTTTAAATGTAACACCGGCATGTTTAGCCTGCTCACTCATATAATGCGAAAGCATGTAGCCGTTTACAGGTGTAACAAAGCCTGGATAATTCGAAACCTGATGGGTTAAAGATACCTGACCACCTGGTAACTGGGTATCAACTAAAATCGTGTTAAGCTTAGCCTGTGCAAGGTAGATCGATGCTGCCAATCCACCGGGGCCAGCACCTAATACAACTACGTCGCACTCGGTAACTACAGGCTTTATTTGTGCTTTTATTTCTGCAATGCGGTCGATAGGTAACATTGAGTCCAGATTATTCATCAAATCCTTTCTTTTGATACCTCCCGAGAGGGTTGTACCTACTTGCTGCCCATCTTTGAAGAATAATACAGTTGGTGAACTGGATACGCCTAGTTTTGATGCTAACTCGCGGTTTTCCTGGCGGAAAATCTTAATAAACTTAATGTCCTTGCCATAAAGGTTATTCAACGATTCGAACTTAGGAGCCAGTGCCTCGCAGGGCGGGCATTCGGTCGAATAAAAATCGAGCGCTACCAGGCCTTCACTTAATACTTCGGTTTCGAATTCTGCTGATGAGATCTCTTTCATATGATTAATTTTTACTTGTTACGTGTTTGTTAATCCTTGTTGTACAAGGAAATGCCAAGCTCTAAAAGCTCCTTTACCGGCCTGCAATCTGGTTTCAGAATACTGCCTTTCTGATTTTTGGCTACCGATCCGCATCCGCCACCACATGCCAGTTGAACTGAGCAGTTTTTGCAGTCTGCAATTGACAGTACGTCCCTTTCTTCCCAATCGCATACTAATTCTTGGTTGAGTGACACTGTAGGGTAATAGGTGCCTAACTCTTCGCCTTTTTTACCTACTGTAGCCGTGCACGGATATACATTTCCCGAATAGTCGAACGCCCATTCCGTTTTACATGCCGGGCAGGAGTCGAACAATGGATCGGGAAGTTCTCCATTTTCGAAAAGAAATTTGGATATGGAGAATGCCGGTTTGTGGAAATCCAGTATTTGCTGGTGCTTTTTTATTTGCTCGTACAGGTCGATATATAAATCGAGCCTTGAATACAACTTTTGAGCTGCTTTCTGGCAATGGTGCAACTCGTAGTTGCGGCCTATCTGTGTTTTGAAGAAAGGAGAGGAGGTCCATCCTTTTTCAATGGCATAATTCGCTAAATTCGGTAAATCTGCAATGTTTTCCTTGTCAATTACCATGCGCATATTAACAGGAATATTATTTTCTAGCAAAATATCGATACCGTCAGATATACGCGAGAAGGTAGGTGATTTATCCTTGAGAAACCGGCGTTGATTGTGCGTTTGTGCGGTTCCATCCAGCGTTACCTGTACTTCCCGGATTTTGCCCTTTTTCAGTATATCGATGTATTCGGCAATATGGTAGCCGTTGGTAACGATGGCTATGCCGATGTTTTGCTGTGCAGCTGTGTTTATGATATATTCTATAATTTCTTTGTAGTAGGTTCCTGCTAAAAGGGGCTCGCCACCAAATATGGTTATATACTTCTTTCGTGTGGCAAAGTGTTTTTGAATATATGAGAAGAAGGCATCAATCTGATCTGTTGATAATCTTTGATTTCCTGCCTGGTACTCATCCTGATAGCAATAACTACAGGCAAAGTTGCACGCGTACCATGGTACAAAAAATAGCTGTACTTCGTCGGTTTCGCGGTTTTCGATAAAATCGAGGTATTTCGAGCGGTACAAACGGGCTTCTTCTTCTGCATCTACCAGGTAGCCTTTTTCCATGAGCTCATCGGTTTCGGTGAATAGTCCGGTTGTAAATTCGCTGTATTTCTCGTGCGAAAGAATGTCCGCATTTCCACTCATCAGATTTACAATGTAATACGCTTCAGAATCTTTAATTTTCGATATAATATTGTGTTTAGACGGAATCATATGTGTACTTTACGTTAACCTGGATTTGTAAGAGGCAGTATGCAGCGGCAGTGTATAAAACTGCTTTTGCATACTGCTTACTTTTTTGAGGACAGAAAAAGCGCACTCTTTAGTCGTGGCAACCTGCCACGGTTTTGGAGATTTTAGCACAACATTGTGCCTGTTTGCCCTCATTTTTTACCTTTTCTTTTTTAATCAACGATTTCATAAAAAATAAGTAAGGTTAAATGATACAGATGCTAAAAACCTGAAATGCCTGATGTATGCATCTGTCTAATACATCGGCAAGTATTTTCAATCTACTTTCAATACATTTTTAATGGCCTTATCAAAGGCTTCTTTATTGATAACACCTGCCGACAATTGCGGCTGTTCAGTCATAGGAATGAAAAGTATGGCAGGAATTCCACTGATTCCGAACACAGAGGCTAATTCCTGTTCGTTATCAACATTAACCTTATACACGTTTACTTTCCCCTTGTATTCTTCAGCTATCTGTGCAACCGTAGGAGCAACGATACGGCAAGGACCGCACCAGTCGGCATAAAAGTCGATGATAGCAGGTTTGTCGCCGGCATATTTCCAATCTTTATGCTTTTCGTAATCGAACACTTTTTGTTTGAACGAGGCAGCTGTGAGATGTTCGATGTTCGATTTCTGTGCAGCAGTTGTTTCTTCCTTCTGTTCAGGTTTATTGTCCTTGGTTTGGCTTTTACAGCTTACCAAAGGTAACAGTAATAAACCTATTCCAATGATTATCTGTGTTGTTTTCATATTTGACTTTTTAATTGTTACTACATTTGTTTTATGGTGTTTAGCAAGTTCCTCCACAACAGCATTTGCTCCTGGGTTTACCTCCTAAAATGGTGAAGCTGGCCACTTCAATTTTGCCTTTGGCGTAAGGTGCGCTTTCTTCAGCAATGGAAATAATACTTAGTCCGGCTGCTTCAATCTGCTCAAGGTATTCGCGTTTGGTAACTGCTCCTGCCCAGCATTCCGACACCGCTACAGGATCGTTCCTGTATTCTTCCGGCACAGGCTGAACTGAATAAATATCGCTAATTGCGAAACGTCCGCCTGGTTTTAGAATGCGATAAATTTCCTGCCAAACTTTTTGTTTGTCCGATGCATGGTTTAGCGTGCAGTTGGAAATTACCAGATCGGCAGTTTTCGAAGGTAATTGCAGGTTTTCGAGTTCGCAACGAATGAATTCAACATTTGAAATACCAAGTTTTTCCTTGTTTCGCCGC
>DATALJ010000145.1:0-29110 GCA_036261135.1 Bacteroidales bacterium | reverse complement strand
AAAACAGGAACTGGAAGTTGTAATTCCCGCTAACGGTGGAGTATTGATTACATATTAACATAATTTTTGGATAATAAATAACCTACACGATAACACTTCAAAAAAAAAGATGCCGCCCATAGACCAGTAAAGATAAGCTTGACCATCTTTATCGATAAACACATAGGGGTCGAAACCTCTTACTTTTGCAATAGGCTTAGGTTCCGGAATATATGGACCTTCTGGCTTATCGGCAATTGCTACGCCAATACTAAAGCCGCGACCTTGTGATTTGTCTGGTGCAGTTGGGAAGTAGAAATAATACTTGCCGTTTCTAAAGATACAATCGGGAGCCCACATACTATATGCTTTGGGGTCTGCCCAGGGAACAGTAGTTTGGCTAAGGATCATACCATGATCAGTCCAGTCGGTTAGGTTTGCAGAGGAGAATACATGGTAATCGGCCATGCAGAACCAGTCTTTGCGCAACCCTTCATTCGGGGGAGTTGGTATATCGTGAGAAGGGAAAAGGTAAACCTTATCGCCAAATACGCGCGCTGTAGGATCGGCTGTAAACTGATCTCTGATGATCGGGTTTTGGGCCTGACTGATGAGTGGGAGGGCTAAAGTTATAATAGCCAGTCCAAGTTTTCTTTTGTACGTTGTCATCATTTTTTTTGAAGTGTTATCGTGTAGGTTATTTATTATCCAAAAATTATGTTAATATGTAATCAATACTCCACCGTTAGCGGGAATTACAACTTCCAGTTCCTGTTTTTTGTTAAGTTTTATCGCGGATACTTTTCCGTTCAGTTGCTGATCGTCAGCGTATAGTTTTAATTCTGCACCACCAGGAATCATAGGAAGTTTCAGTTTTAATTTTGTGTTTTCGCTAGCTGCTCCTGCTATGTACCAATTGTTAGCATGTCGGCGTGCCAGCACTACGTATTTCCCAGGATATCCATCAATGAAAACTGTCTCGTCCCATAGGGTAGGAACTTCCTTCATGAAGTTAATGGCCCAATCCGGGGCATCGGTGAGGTTGTTTGGTGCCATGGCAAAATGCTGTACACCACTTTGGAACAATACTGCTGTGGCAAGGGCAAACACATCGGATGTTTTCCTTTTATTTCCGCGGTTTGGCGTGTTATTGGCATTGTAGAATTTATTCAGTGTGCTTCCTCCAAAATCCATGCTGCCAACCGTGTTCCTGATGAAAGGGTGTATACATGCATTTAATGCTTCATTGTCGCAGTTTCTTTGCGAGAAGAAAAGGTTTTCGCTTGCCAACACTGCTTCACACGCTGCAAAATTGGGGAACATACGCTCCCAACCCCTTGGAAGGGTGCAGCCATGAAAAATAACCATAAGCCCAAAATCATTAGCATCGTAGAGGATGTCTTCGTAAAGCTTCATGGTAACCTGTTTGTCGCCGCCAAAAAAGTCTACTTTGATTCCTTTTACGCCTATACTTTTCATCCAGGCCATTTCTTTTCTGCGTGCAATGGTATTGTCCATAATGCCGCGCGGGCCTTGCGGAGCATCGTTCCAATAACCGTTGGAATTATACCATAAGTACAGCGAAACATTTTTGCTTGCTCCGTATTTGGCTAGTTCTGCAATCCTTTCGTAGCCAATCTGGGTATCCCAAAGCGCATCTACCAATATTGTATTGTATCCCATTGCGGCGCTAAAATCAATATACTCCTTTTGTACATCAAATACGGTTCCTCCGTCCATTTTCATAATCCAACTCCAGGAACCTTTTGTGTACTGATATTTCTGGGATGCTTTATATAGCGGTTCAACCACATCAAAAGGTATGGTGGTTTCCACAATGGGTTTAAGCGTTTCTCCAACAGTAATGGTGCGCCATGGTGTAAAGCCCGGCAGTGCAATGCCTGGTGCGGATGTTCCGTTTCCGTTGTTTTCCTCAGGCAGCGGATAGCCTACGGTATATAAACCGCTTTCGTGGCCTATCAGTCGGCTTCCGCAATAGCGACTGTCTACTCCGGTTTCTGAAATTAATACCCATCCATTATTGTTAACACGGAACAGGCATGGGAAGGTGTATCCGTAACCGCTGCCATTCTTACCCATTGGGGCATCGGGGGTGTAGGATGTTTCGTAACTGGGGGCCGTGCGGGCAAAGCCTGTCATTGGTTTCATCTGCGGGCAAAGGAAAGTGGTTGTTCCTTGCGGGAAAACATATCCTGTGGCTTCTTCATTAACCATGCATGCTTTGGTTTCACCTTGCGGATAAACCTTGTATTTAAAAGCCACATCGTTGTAGCTAACCCTGAAAACGATATCGAGTACGGGCTTATCCTTTACCGAAAAAGTAAACACTTCTTCATTAGCCTGATACGTAACAATGCTTTTTTTAATATTGGGCAGTTCATACGTGTCGCTTATTGTGCGCTGCTGCGTCTTTTCATTCAGCGTTAATCCCTGGGTAAAATCACCCATGTTCGTTTTTAACCCTAGCGGAGAGTTGTTCAGAAAAACTACCCCATTGTAAATTATACTGTAGGCGGGTGAGCCATTGTTTACATATAGCTTAACCGTCAGTTTTCCATCGGGGCCGGTAACCTGCTTTTCTGTGCTTTGTGAAAACCCCGATATTGAGCAAAGAAGAAGGAGTAAGATACTTATTTTTCTCATTATTCCTGGTTTTGTATTGTTATTACATCTGGTCACTTACATGGAAGTAATCAAAATCGGCATATCCACCTGTGTTTTGTGTAGCATAGTTGAACAATCCGAAACGATAGCCCATAAAATGATCTAACCTGTATTCCATGTGTAATGGAGAGCCAATAGCAGTCCATGTTTTACCGTCGAGACTATAGAAGAAGTTGGCTATATCTTTCTTTTCTTTAAAATCGAATGCAATTTTGAAGTAAATCGAGTTCTGCGTCAATGGAATGCTTTCAACTTCTACTGGTTTCAGCGTTTCGGCGTTAACCATAAAGATGGATCGTTTGCCATCTACCATTTTAACGCCCACTTGCCCGAATTTGCTTTGCAGAGCACATAATCCGGCAAAATCGCCGTCTTTCATGTTCGAAGCATCCATCAGTACCGAGCCTGAGCATACTGGACCAAATGTGCGTTGGGTAAGTGTATTCCTGGATTTTACGAAAGACGAATCGATACGTCCTGTTTTAAGGCGCAGGTAACCTTTGCGTTCAGTAACAGACCACAGGCTGTTATCCGGATTGTGGTTCCACTGCCATACCAATGGTAATGCAGGATCGCCTTTTTCGCGGTTGAATTCGTCAGAATTGACAATACCGGGGATTAGTCCTGTGCTGGCAGGCAGGTTCAACGTTTCGGGAACTTTGCCATCGACACCCAAAACAGGCCAGCCATCTACCCATTTAACAGGAACAAGATAAGGTATACGTCCAACCGAGCCATAATCGCGGAATAAGTAAGAATACCAGGTACCATCGGGCATATCTATAAGTCCACCCTGTGCTACGCCAAGATCCTGTAAAGCTACGCGACCTTCCCATGGGCCTGTAATCTGGTCTGCCCTGTGAATGAGAACGGTCCGCATGCCACCACGCGGCCAGCATATATTAAACAGATAATATTTGCCGCCTACTTTAAAGAGCTGCGAGCCTTCAGCATTCAACATAACCGGACCTGCAGGGGTACTTGCGTTTTCGATAAGTACGCGTTCTGTTCCTTCTTTCAAGCCAGACAGGTCTTCTTTAACTTCCGCAATATTGAGTTTTCCTGCTCCCCAGATTAAGTAGATATGTCCATTATCATCGAAAAATATGGTATTGTCGTGCAAACTGGGCTTAAAGGAATGGACTTTCCATGGGCCCTTCTCTATGTCTTTTGTAGAAAAGATATAGGTCTGATTGGTGGTTTGGGCAAAGGTTGAAATATAATAGGTATCTTTTACATAGCGAATGGAACTTGCCCAGGAGCCTTTGCCATACATGCCCTTGCCATTGGTAAGGTTTGTGGCGCCTATATTGGCGAGGGTATCATAAGCATAGCTTATTATCTGCCAGTTTACAAGGTCCTTCGATTTCATAACAGGCACACCAGGGCTCATGTGCATGGTGGTGCTACTCATGTAGTATGTGTCGCCAACGCGGATCATCGACATATCCGGTACATCGGCATGAATTATTGGGTTCTGAGCCTGGTATGTTACGGCTGAAGGCTTGGAGCCTTTGTTCTCGCTATAGGGAAATCCTTGAAGCGCCAGCATTTTTACTGCATACCTGCGGCCAAATTCCCTCATTCCCTGAGTATTGAAATGGAACTGATCGGGTGTTCCTTTCACTCCTTTGGAAGAAATAATATATGAGTTGGGCAGAACTTTAGGCAAATTGGGCAATATTTCGCTATTGAATGCATAACAAACACCATGTTCTTCCTTACTTTTTAATTCACCGGCAAGCAGTGGAACGTTCTTCGGTTTAAGTTTCAAGTCCTTCATCAGGTTGTTATATATAGCCTTTACTTTGCTTGGCCATTCAGGATCAGTTGAATTGGACTCGCCCTGATGCAACAATATGCCCTTAATAACACCATCCTGCTGGGCTATTTTGGCCATATCGACTAAGCGCTGATAGGGATTATCGTTGTATTGTTTGCAGATGTCCTGCATCCATTTCCGTTCACTATCGAGATACGCTTTATACGAATCTTTTCCCCACAACTCTATCTTGGCGCCGGCTACCGATACATTGATCACGCCAACACGATATTCTGCGGGCAAATTGGCAACCATAGTACGGCCGAACCAATCTACGGGGCCCATATTGTTTTGGGGACGGTTGATCGGCGGCTCTGCCACATACCAGTTGCCCATTTTGCGTTCCAATTTCGGATTATCTACGGCTGCAAGCATTTGAAAACGTGCATTAACAGGGCCTTTGTCCTCATCCTCGGGCCGGGCGCCTGCTTCCATGTTCGACTGTCCGAAACAGAGATAAATAAAGAATTTAGGATCGGGTTTTTTCTTCTGTGCAAATGCGCCTTGCGCTATAATGAGCACGAGTGCTAGGATTAGTAGAGGTTTTGTTTTTAAATCAAGAATACGTTTCATGAGTCTTATGTTTTATATTTTCCAGTCCATTTAATAAATTAGTTCCGTTTTAAGCTTATACTATGTTTTTTTAGACACTTGTCAGCTTGTTTTCTTTTGTTCATATTAAAAGCCTTCATTATAAATAATTTGTTCTGTCCAGGTGGGGCTGCCGATATGGAACATTCCGTCTTTATAGGTTACAGGCTCAATGCCCATTTGTGGAGTCAATTCCCACGACTTGAGGTTTTGGCAATAAGGATATGGGCGTTTTTCGAACATCATATAATGGCACGAACTCCATAGTTTGCCATCAGGCCCTGTAAATAAGGCATTATGGCCTGTTTCGCAATAGGGATCCTGCGTATCCTGAAATTTCAAATGAGCATAACCGCCCTCTGCTGCGAGCTCCGGACGATACCCCTTTTTGCGTGTGCCAAAGATTGGCTCCTGCGAAGCAAGTTCCCAAGGTCCAAGTGGAGACTTTGATTTCAGAAGTCCAACTTCATAACCCCTTGTCCATGTTGAGAAAAACATGAAGTACGTTCCGTCTCTCTTTATTACAAATGGGCCTTCAATGCCACCTATCATCCAATCCGGCCATCCAGGCTGTTTCTTATCGAGAAACTTTTGAGCAGGCGCTGTTAATTTTCCGCTCTCCAGATCAATTTTTGCCTGAAACAAGCCATTGCCGCTGCAGTAAAAATATACCTGGCCGTCTTCGTCTTCGAATAGCGTTGCATCGTTGTTGTATTGTGGGGTAAGCGGACCATTTACCAATTTGTATGGCCCTGTTACTTTGTCGGACGAGAATAACCATACACTGTGTGTGCTCATTCCTTTAGGATCCTGGGCTGTGACTTTTCCGCTGTTTACGGTAAGCCAGTATTTACCTTTGATAAAATGGATTTCGGGAGCCCAGAACCTTCCGTTATAAGGACAATCGGCAGGGAGTTTACTGGCATCGATCAGCCACGAATGCTGCTTCCAGTGGATCATATCATCGGAAACCAGTAAGCGAACGCCCGGGTTAGGACCGGTCCACACCGGATTGGATGTTCCAGTGCAATACCACTTATTGCCCACCTTAATGATACAATGGTCGCGCATGGAAATCGCTGTATCGCGGGTAATAGGATTGGTATATTTGAAAATATGCTTTAAATCAGCATTTTTAACATTCCTGTTTTGCTGAGAAAACATACTCGTAGTTAATCCGAGTAACCCCCAAAAAGCGACCAGTTTATATCTGTTTATCTTCATGAATCTTAAAGTGCTATTTACGTGTCGAAAGCCTTATAACAGTTAAGGAATTACCCGGAAACGTCCTTTTTAACGTAGTTCCGGAGATCTTAACAACTTCTTCCTTAGGAGAAACTTTTGTTGGTTCATCCAGCGTGTTCTCGTCCAACGGACTGGCAGAAGTGAGAACAATGGCTTTCCCTGTTCCGTTGAGGTTACTGGCGCCCGAAAGGTTGATCTGGGTTTTAACCGCTCCGCTCGATGCATTTACCACTTTAAGGATAATATCGCCCGATTTGTCATCGCGTGCGGCAGTAGCACAAAGGCTTTTGGCATTCGACCGTGAGTCAGTAACTTCCTGCACCAGCTTGCCGTCCAGGTAGCCCTTAACAGAAGTGCCGCGGATTTCGAGTTTTACATCGTACCAGCGTCCTGGCTCAATGGTTGCATTAACGCTTTCGGAAGTGATGCCAATTTCCATCTGGTGTACTGAGTTGTTGTATCCTCCTAAGTCCCAGCGAATGCGTTCGTTGTTTTTGCGGTTACGGAAATAGATCTGAAACCCGTTTTCACCCACAATTTTCTGTGCTTTCAAGGTAATTGTGTAATCTGTCCATGTGGTGTCGCCCATGAATATGGTAACCCCTTGGGCTATGGCGTTTTGTTTCAGTATGTCATCGTGAACTGACCATTCGCCCTGGCCTGTGCGGCGCCATTTCTCGTCAACTTTGGAGAAATCGGCTTTATACAAAACTTTTCCATTGGGGGCAGTAACCTGCACATCCTTGAACTCTGCGGCGTTGTTCCAGGTACCCAGTCCAATGCAACCCATGGAATAAGGGGCTTCCACCGATGGGGCGTTTTCAATAGCTACAGGTAGGATAACTGTACCCTGGTTGCGGGCGAACATTTGCTGCACGTAATAGCTGGGAATTCCGTACCAGCGGTAACTATCGTAATTGATGAGGTTGATAGGCCATCTTTTGTGGTTTGCATTGCAATAGAGCGGTGCATATGCAGCCATCGTTACAATGTCTGAGTTTCGCTCCATGCCGACCATCCATGCTGCTTCACCAATCGCACCGCGGAGGTTTCCGTTGCCGGCGCTGCTGGTTACAGCATATTCGCCAACAAAGATTTGCGGGCCTTTGCGGTCGTAATTATCATATTTATTGGCGTTCCAGATAAACCAATCGGGATTGTTATAATAATGCTCGTCAATCAATTGGGGCATTGGCGATGTGGGGTGCCCGCCTGCCCATTCGTTGGCAATAAGCTTAATATCGGGATACTTCGCGTGAATGGCTTCTACAAACAAAGCCCAACGCTCTGCATAAGGTGCCATGCCGTTTTCATTACCTATTTCGAGGTATTTAAGATTGAACGGCGCTGGATGTCCGTTTTTGGCACGTATACTGCCCCAAACGGAGGTTACCGGCCCATTGGCATACTCTATGGCATCTAGCGCATCCTGAATCCATTGTCCCATCTGATCTAACGGCACAGTTTCCCTGTGCGAAATGCCGGCATTGACGCAGAATAAGGGCTCTGCACCTAAATCTTCAGCCAATTGCAGGTATTCGTGGTACCCAATGCCATTGGTTGCATTGTATTCCCAGATATTCCATAATGGTGTGCGTGTGTCAATATTACCAATGGTGTTTTTCCAATGGTTCATGTGGGCAAAATCTTCGCCTTCTACCCAGCATCCTCCGGGGAATCGAAGGAACTTAGGCTGTAAAACTTCTATGGCTTCGGCAAGATCGGTACGTAAACCATGGTTTTTCCAGGTTTTATCAGGCATAAGCGATACCATGTCCAGGAATAAACTGCCTTTGCCCTTGCCTGAAATTTCGAGATAGGCTTTAGGATCGGATCCGGAAGGGATGAGGTTTAACGTAAAGTATTTCCAGTCGTTACCGAACCCTTTTATTTCGCACGATGCCAATTCCTTGCCATTTGACCCTTTTAAGCGGATACTCAGAGGCGTGTCCATGCCATCGATTGCACGTGCGGCCAATTTAAAGGTGTAGCCATTACCCTGCACGATGTTCATTCCAAAGTAACCGTTGTTTACCAGTGTAAATGAACCATTGGTATTTATACATAACGATTTGCGATTAAAAGGATTAAGCGGAGGTTGGGGAGGTCTGAACATTACATCGGCGCTTGAAATTGCTGCAGTACTGTTGCCATCAGCATTCGAGAACTTCCAGAATTGCAGATTGTCGGCATCTTCGAATGAACGGTTACGTACCAGTTCAGGATAAAGCCCTCCGTCAGCCGAGAGGTTAATATCTTCGAAGAAAACTCCAAACAGGGTAGGAGATATACCATGGCCAGGTTTGTTTACATCAACAGTTATTTTAGTTTGTGCGTATATAACTGACGATAAAACGAGCGATAGCGCTATTAGTCCAAGTCGAAATGTGTGATTTCGGTTCATTTGATTATTTTTTAGTTTTGATGCGGATTACAGTCAGAGACATAGCAGGTGCATTATACTCGAATGCTTTGCTAGCTTTGAACGCTGTGTTTATGGGAGTTATCTTTTCCAGGTTTTCGAATGTATTTTCGGCAGCGGCATCGCCGGAAAGTACTGTTTGTTGGCCTTCTGCAGATATATATTTAAATCGTGACAGGTTAACTTTCATTTTTTGAGGCGTTGTGCTAACATTTACCATTTTCAGGATAATATCGCCGGTTTTGCTGTCCTGCACGCACGAAGCTGCGAGCATATTGTTGTTTTCGTCTTTGTCAATTACTTTGTCGAAATAATAGTTGCCCTGGTTGTTCATAAACATTTTCTGCACGTGGTAGTTGGGCGTGAGGCATATATTCACGTTGTCGAAGAAGATCATATCTGTTGTCCATTGCGTGAAGCCCTTTTTGGCAAGCATGGGAGCGTAAGATGCCATCTGCACAATATCTCCGTTGCGTTCCAAACCCGTAAGGTAGGCCGCTTCTGCAATTGCATTTTTCAATTTGTTACCCCAAGAGGCGTATTCTCCCAAATAAACCTTGCCTTTGGAGCGGTCGTAGGAGTCATATCGGTGCTGATTAGCCAGAAACCAGTCGGGCTGTACATAATAGTGCTCGTCAACAACAGGAACTTTGAGATCGTTGGCAATTTCCCAGCCTTTGTCAAAATCTTTTCCGCTATGGAAGGGGCCGGCAGTGCCAACTATAGTAATTTCAGGGTGTTTTTCTTTAATTGCTTTGCAAATCATGCGGAAACGCTCCTCGAATTCGGGCGTCATCTTGTCTTCGTTACCAATACCCAGGTATTCCAGTTTAAATGGAGCGGGGTGACCAGCTGCGGCACGTTTTGCACCCCAGGTGGACGTTGCCGGGCCGTTTGCCCATTCGATGAGGTCAAGCACTTCCTGAATATATGCACTCATATCTTCCAGAGGAAGCGCTTTCTGGCCTGCACCACCAATAACATGTGTACCACCTGAATTCTGGCAGCTTACGGCTGCAGGTAAAACAGGTAATGGCTTTGCGCCAATATCTTCACAGAACTGGAAGAATTCGAAATAGCCCAAACCTGCAGTTTGATGATATCCCCAGATGTTGCGCTGGCCTTTGCGTTCTTCAACAGGGCCAATGGTGTTTTGCCAGCGGTACATGTTGTTCAGGCTGTTGCCATGAACGAGGCAGCCACCGGGAAAGCGTATGAAGCGGGGCTGTAAATCGGCCAGTTTCTGTGCCAGGTCGGCGCGTAAACCATTGGGGCGGTTTTTAAATGTTTTTTCAGGGAAAAGTGAAATCATGTCCAGCGCTACTTCTCCGCTGGTTTTTGCAAGAACAACCAATGAAGCGCTGTCGCTGTTTGCTGTTGCTGTTAATTGTGTTTCGTATTTGTGCCATGAACCTGCTGAAACATTCACATTACCTTGAGCCAGTACTTCACCTTTGGGTGTTTGCAAGCTTATCAGAAAATGCATTGGCTGTTCGGTAAGCAATTGTGCAAATAGTGAGAAATTGTACTTTTCGCCTTGTCGAACTACAATACCGTCGAAACCGGTATTTTTTAAACCAACACCAGACTCAACTTTAGCTTTAGCCTGCGGATAGTTGCCAATGTACTCTGCATTCAGCACCACATAATGCGGGTTATTTGGGTGAATGGGGGCTTTAGTTTCCACACTGATCTGGCCCAGCGAATGACCGGGCACTATGAATTCCCAGTAGGAGAAGGGATTCCAATTGCGTTGTTCTTCCGGGTTATATTCAAATGAGCGGTTCTGAACCATTTCGGCGTAAAGTCCGCCATCTGCCGCATAATTAATATCCTCAAAAAATAACCCGAACAGATCGGAGCTGATTTTTTTGCCGCCCTGTGCTTGCGAATATGCGGCAATCTGTATAGCCAGAAGAGCTGATATTACGACGAATAGGCGTAGCAATAGTGTTGATTTAGTAGTTGTCTTCATAAAATAAATAAAAATGTTACTATAAAGCTGTCATTCCGGCGAAGGCCAGAATCCCTACAGGCTCCGTAGTTGATGGATTACTTTCAGTGAGGGCTGTGCCGTTCCGGCCTTCGCCGGAATGACAATGAAATTAAGCCTTCTTCGACATTAGTTTAAGTTGATGTTTTTATATCCAAGCAGCGTAAGCATTTGTTTTGCGTAGCGTTTGCCCAATTCGCGGTATCCTGCGGCGCTGAAATGTAAGTGGTCTTTAATACCTTCACATCCGGTAGATGGAATAACGTATGAATTTTTAATGGTTTTTGGCAATGTAGCAATGATGGCGTTCATGCCGGCGCAAGCTCCTCCCTGGTCGCTATTTACAGTCTCTCCGGCAAGCAGGGGTACGTTCTTAGGCTTCAGATTGAGATCTTTCATCAGGTTGTCGTAAACCAGCTTTACTTTTTTGGTCCAGAGACTGTCGTTTGGGTTTGATTCGCCCTGATGCAGCAGAATGCCTTTGATAACTCCATCTTTTTGTGCCAGTTTGGCCATTTCAACCAGGCGGGCATACGGATTTCCATCGTATTCCTTAATCATGGGAATCATCCAGTTTGGAGCGGTTGCTGTATACGACTGGTAATTGTCCTTATCGAACAATTCTATCTTGCAGCCGCCAATAGCAACGTTGATTACGCCTACTTTAACGTCTTTAGGAAGGTTAGCCACCATGGTTCTTCCAAAATAGTCCACAGGGGTAAGTCCTGTATGACAGCGGCACAAAGGTGGAACGGCAGTATACCAGTTGCCTTTTATTCTGCCGCGATCAGAGCAATCTACAGCGGCCATCACTTTAAAGCGACTGTCAACGCCAGTGGTGTCCTGTGGTTGAATTCTGGCATTTCCTTCCATGTTGGATTGGCCAAAGCAAAGGAAGATGTAGAAATTGCGATCCTGCGCAAAACTGTTCATACTCAATAAGAGCAAACCTGCGAATAGCATTGGTTTTACTTTGGAGATCAGATATGTTTTCATAGTTGTTTTTATTTGTTATTGTTCTGAATCAAATAGTTTTAAAGCTTAATGAAGCTGCATTTTAGAAAGCAGTGTTCTATGGAGTTATTTTTAAGAGAGTTAGAGACCTCACCCCCGACCCCTCTCCTAAAAGAGAGGGGAGAAAGGAATGTGCAGCTTAAAATTTCGTAGCTCTTTAAAGTCCCTCTCCTTTAGGAGAAGGACTTAGTGTGAGGTAAATTATTTAAACAAAATCTGGGCGAAGTTGTACAGGTTGTTTCTCCAAACCGGCCATGTGTGACCGCCAGGATATTCGCTGTATTTGTAATTGATCTTCAATTCGTCGAATTTTTTCATCATTTCCTGGCAATTCTTGTAAGCGATGTCTTCTTTGCCACCCATGGCAATCCAGAATTGTTTCAGGTTGCCATTGATCTTGTCGCTGTTGAATTTCATGAAATCGTATTGCTGATTAGCGAGATCGCCTTGCATAGCTATTATCCAGCCCGAACTGAAAACACCCAGGTATGCAAAAATATCCGTATTGTTTAGGCCAGCATAAAGTGTTTGTATACCTCCCATAGAAAGGCCTGCCAAGGCACGGCTTCCTGCATCGGTTTTAACCCTGTATGTTTTTTCTACAAAAGGAATAACCGTTTGTTTCATCTCATTTTCGTAGGCAATTAGCGCATCAGCTCCGAATGAAGAAACAGGAATGTTTCCATCGGGCATAACAACGATCATAGGAACGGCCTTCTTTTCAGCAATCAGGTTATCGAGGATCAGATCGGTCTTTCCCTGGGTTGCCCAGCCACGTTCATCTTCGCCACCACCGTGCATGAGGTACAATACCGGGTATTTCTGGGCGGTGTTTTCGTCGTAACCGGCAGGAGTGTAGATGTAAAAACGACGCCAGCTTTTCAATACATCGGAATAGAAGCGTTTGATGCGGATTTCGCCATGAGGTACATTGCGTGTAGCATATATTTCGTCGCCTTTAAAAGGAACTTCAAAACCACTAGCCATGCGACTCATTCCGTAGAATGTTTCGCTGGCCGGGTCACAAACAGCTACACCATCAATAATAACTGAATAATAATGAAAGCCCTCGCTCAACGAATCGGTGGTAACTTCCCACACCCCTTCATTATTCTTAACCATATCGTATTTTTTACCCAGGTCAAGTTGTACTTTCTGGGCTTCAGGAGCTTTAATTTTGAATATAGCACGTCCGTCGATCAGCATTTGCGGATACTTTGCATTGCGGATGTTCGACGAAGCCGGTGTTCCTAAGTTCTTGTATTTATCGAATGTAGATACGTCCACAGGTTTGAACAGCAACTGAGAGAACATATATAGTCCGTTTTTCCATACTTTGAAGTCGTGGTAACCGGGTTCGATGAAATAGATGTGGTCTACATTGTTCTTTTTAAGGTATTCGTGTGTACGGCTGCTGTTGTAGATCAGTCCGTCCCTGTCGCCACATGAAATCCAGAGTAATTTCAGGTTCTTTTTGGCTAATTCGGGGTTAGGAAGCAGTTGTTCCGGCATTTTGGTGTTGGGAGCCGAAGAGAAACCGCCTACCCAGGCAAATTTGTCGAGATTGCCTAATCCGAAGTTAAGCGTCTGTCCGCCACCCATCGATAAACCGGCAATCGCACGGTGATCTTTATCCTTTAATACGGGATATTTCTTTTCGATAAAAGGAATGAGATCCTTCAATAAATCCTGTTCGAATGTGGCAAATGCCTGAACCTGTTCTTTGCCGTAAATATTGCCAATAGCACGGTCATCTTTCATAGCGCGGCCATTTGGCATAACCACAATCATAGGTTCAACTTTCTTGTCGGCATAAAGGTTGTCTAGTATTACCTGTGGTTGTCCGCCGTTCAGCCATTCTTTTTCGTCGCCTCCAATACCATGAAGTAAGTAAAGAACAGGGTATTTCTTGTCTTTAGAGAATCCGGGAGGGGTATATATGGTAGCTTTTCTTTTGGTACCAACGGTTTTCGAATCGTAAACAATGGAGTCGATCTTACCGTGAGGAATTCCGGCACGAACAATATCGAACCCCGGCGAAGCAGGCTCTACCGGGTTTTGCGTGTTGGCTTTGTAGCCAAACAAAGATGTAATAAAAAGAAGAATTACTATTTTTTTCATTGTCTTATACTTAGGTACTTTTTGTTGTTTTATTTGAATAATTTAGGAGCAACTGTTGAAAGAAAGAGTTTGCAATTCATCCAGGTATGCCCACCATCCGAAAAGAATGTTTCGTACTTGATTTTCTTTTCGTCCAGTACTTTGATGTACTCGTTTACTACATTAAAAGTGATGTCTTCCCTTCCAACGCCAAACCATAGTAATTTAATGTTTTTGGTAGTTTTGGCCGGATCGGCAAAAGCAATGGCATTGTTTCTGTCGAATTCGTTTTTCAGCATACCGGGAGCAAAGCCGCATACATAGCTGAATATGTCGAAGTTGTTCAAACCGAGGTAGAGCGTTTCGCCGCCGCCACCTGAAAAACCAGCAATGGCTCGGCTGTCTTTGTCTTTCTTAACTCTATAATTTGATTCAACAAAAGGCATCAGGTTTTCGAAGAAATCTTTTTTGAACTCCTGTAAATTATCCCAGTTCCGTAAACTACCTGATGATTTGCTAATGGTGGGGAACGCTCTTCCGTAGGGCATAACAATAATCATAGGTAAAGCCTTACCTTGGTTGATCAGGTTGTCGAGAATGATATGCGCACGGCCTACTTTGGTCCATGTTTCTTCTGTATCTGACGATCCATGCAATAGATAAAGAACAGGATAAGTTTTTTTGGTGTCCTTTTCATAGCTGGGTGGAGTGTACACTACTACAGGCCTTGTTCCTAGTTCTTTTGAATAATAATAGCGATAGGAAAGCGTTCCGTGAGGTACGTTCTGAATGGTGTGTACCAGCGGTGTACTGCCTGTAATTTCAACAATGCTGCTTTTGAAGCCTTCATTCGGGAAAATTTCATGGCAGAGCGGGTCGGCAACCTGCACGCCATCTACAATAAAGAAGTAAGGGTACATGTCGGGCTTAACCGGTCCCAGTTTCACGCTCCATACGCCTGTAGAGTCTTTGGTCATCTGGACATTAGCTTTTTCAAACTGAACGTTCAGCTTTACATCATTAGCCTTTGGAGCAACATAGCTAAAAACAACCGTATTATCGGCATTTACCTGTGGCGAAACAATGTTGCGGGCTTTGGGCTGGCCGTTTACGAGCGGCTGAAAACTAATTACTGCAAGAATAAGTAGTATATATAGTTTTTTGTTCATTATAGTTATTTGTTTAGTATTTAGTAGATATTCTGTCTATTTTAGTTTATTAATCCATTTTACCAAAGGCTCTGTCCATCCTTCTTGTCTGAAAACAAAACCGTGTCCGCCTGCAGGATAGATGTGCATTTCTACAGGTACTTTATTGTGTCTCAGTTTTTCGAAATAGAAGATGCTGTTGTCCACATCTACCACTTTATCGTCGGCAGCGTGTGTAATGTAAGCTGGAGGGGTATTTGCATCTACCTGGAGCTCGCCAGAGAACTGGTCTACATCCTCTTTAGATGGGTTGCTGCCCAGTAGTTGCTTCCGTGAGTCGGCATGTGTAAGGTTATCCTGCATGCTTATTACCGGGTAAACCAGTACCTGAAAGTCTGGACGCAGGTTGGTGTTATTGCTGTTCTCAATCAATGCAGTTTTATAATGGGTGGCACCTGTAGATGCAAGATGTCCTCCTGCTGAGAAGCCCATAATTCCTACTTTTGCTGGATTAATCCCCCATTTCGAAGCATTTTCCCTAACAAATTTGATGGCTTGTTGTACATCCTGCAATGGCCCGATTTTTTTATCTGTCATTGTTTGGTCGTCCGGAAGTCTGTATTTCAGTACAAAACATGCTATTCCCTGTTTTGCAAGTTGCTTGGCGTTAGATACACCTTCGCCCTGGTAAACAACGACGCTATAACCGCCACCAGGAATAATAATTACGGCTGTTCCTGTAGCTTTATCCTTTTCGGGTAAGTATATTTCGAGGGTTGGAGTAGTCACTCCTCTGTACATACCGTTTGTAAAGCTTTCTTTTACGTCGCTTTCTTTAGAATTGGGTACTTTGCCCGGATATATGTTTACGATTTCCTGTGCTCCTGCGGTAACGGAGAATAAAAGCAGAAGTGCTGTAGCTAATTGAAGTGTTTTCATCATTTTTTTGTAAATTTTTAGTGAGACATGCTTTTGATTAGTAGTTTATTGATGCTCACGGACCTGATTTTACATCAGGCGTCAGCAAAAATATTCAAGGTAGTTTTTAAACTATGTCAAATTTATATCATTCGCTTGTAAAATTCCTTCATGGTTGATAAAATTTTGGAAGGAAAGGAAGGTGTGGTCTTTTTTCATCAATACTTTAATCGGTAAGGTTATCATTCCGGTGAAGGCCGGAATCCCTTAACTAATATATGAATTAGTTTCTGCTTAGACTTTACAGATTCCGGCCTTCGCCGGAATGAAAATGGTGCTATCGGGGATCATTACTTGTTGCATACTCCGAAGGTGTTTTCCCGAACTGATCGTGAAAACATTTTGAAAAATAGGAAGGTGTAGAAAATCCGGTTTCGAATGCAATTTCGGAGATGTTTAGTTGTCCCTCGCGGATCATCTGTGCAGCTTTTTTCAAACGGATGGAGCGGATAAACTCTACTATCGACATTCCGCTGATGGCTTTTATTTTCCGATACGTTTGTACCTTGCTTAGCGCAAGGTATTGAGCCAGCTGGTCGACGTTAAGATCCGAATTGATAAGGTTTTTCTCAATAAAATTCATTACTTTTTTCATGAACTCTTCGTCAATCTTGGTAGTAAAAGAGCCCTGAGGAATTAAGGTTGTTTCATTCTGGTAACGCGAATGAATGGTTTGTTTGAAGTTGATCAGGCGTAAGATTTGCGCCTTGAGATGGTCTATATTAAAAGGTTTTACCATGTAAACATCGGCACCGGTTTCCAATCCTTCTATTTGTGTTTCAATATTGGTGCGGGCCGAGAGCATGATTACGGGGATGTGGGAAGTAATCACGTTACTTTTAAGCGTTTTGCAAAGGTCGAAGCCTGACATTACCGGCATCATCACATCGGTAATAATTAAATCGGGGATAACCTTGTTTGCGATGTTCAGGCCTTCTTTCCCGTTGGTAGCTGAAAGAATTTGAAAATCCTGCAATAATTCATCGGCAATATAGTTCCGGATGTCTTCTTCATCCTCAATTACCAAAACCCGGTATAGGGGCGATGTACTACCAACATTGATTTCCGTTAAGTTGTTGGCTGCGGTTTCGGTGTCTATTTGATTTTGAGTGTCCTGCTGTATGGTAACATTTTCTTGTACAATGGGAAGATAAACATCAAAGCAGGTTTCGAGGTTGGGCTCGCTTTTCACTTCAATTTTGCCATGATGCAGTTCCACAAAGCTTTTTACCAAAGCGAGGCCTATTCCAGTGCCCTCGGTATGGCGGTTCTGCACATTGTTTACCTGGTAATAGCGATCGAATATGCGGGTTAGGTTCTCTTTGTCGATACCCTTGCCTGTATTTACAACCGAGATTTTAACCTGTTCTTTTCCTACATCCTGATATTTCGATACGTTAACCATGATCATCCCGTTGGAAGGTGTATATTTAAAGGCATTGGATAGTAAATTGAATATCACTTTTTCAATCATGCCTTTATCGACAGGAATTTCCAAATGGTCAAAGGACGCATTGATTTTAAAATCGAGGTTTAGCGTCTCGGCCATGTTGTTGAACGATTGGCACGACTCTCTTACAATACTTATTATTTCGCACAACTGAAAATCGGGAACGAGCAGCTCGTTTTCGATTTTGCTGAAGTCCATCAGCTCATTGGTAAGCTTAAGCAGTCGGTTGCTATTCTTCAATATAAGCTTGATTTTGTTCTGGTTTTTTTCCGAAATATCAGGTTCGGAGCTAAGTTTCTCCAGTGGGTTGACGATAAGACTCAGTGGCGTGCGGAATTCATGCGATATGTTCGAGAAGAATTCACTCTTCATTTTGTCGAGCTCTTCCAGTTTCTTTCTTTCAAATCGTTCCTTTTCTATAATTGACTTTTGAAGGATTCGCTGAATAAGCAATTTTCTGTAGGTAAGCAACAGCGTAAGAATGATAATTATATAAACAATATACGCCGCGGTAGTTCTCCAAAATGGAGGCAGGTAATTGATTCGGATCTCACGGATATTGGTTTTGATATCAGCGTTGGCGGTTGAAATACGGAGGATGTATTCTCCGGGGCTCATGTTAGGGAGTGTAAGACTCCGTTGGCCGGGGTTTAAAACGATCCACTCTGCTTTCGACCCTATTTTGTATTTGTAAGTGATTCGTTCCGCGGCAGCAAAATCGAGTGCGGCGAATTCTATACTTAGTGTGTTGCCATAAGGGACATTGATGGTTTTGCTATCATTTATATTTGCTTTGAGTATGGTCGTTCCTTTGAATTTTTCATAAGGGATGATGGTGTTATTGTTTATCTTAATGTCGGTGAAATAAAGGGGACTGGATTTTTGCATTTTCGCAGCCGTGTTAGGATCGAACATTACAATAGCTTCGTTGGTCGAAAAGCAGATGATACCTTGCGATGTAACCGATGACGCATTGGAAATATATTGGTTATAGCTTTCTTTGTCAGGATGGAAATAGTTAAGGATGCTGAGTCGTTTGGAGTCGATACCTGAGATTCCGTAGGATGTGGAAACCCAGATGTTCCCATATTTGTCTTCCGCAATATTGTTTATGTTGTCCGACGAAAGCCCATCTTTTGTAGTAATCGTAGTCAGTTTGCCTGTTTTTGAGTTCAGGTAACACAATCCGGCATTCGTGCCGATCCATAGGTGGTTATTCTTGTCTTTTACTATGCATTTGATATTGATGGAAGGGAGCTTTGCGTTTATTTTCTGTTGTTTGCCCTCAAATGAACCTTCCGCAGTTTCGGTGAATTCAATGATTCCGGCGTCGATGGTTCCCAGCCAGTAGGTGGAACTATTGATTTCTGTTATCGACACTACCGGCGATATTGGAAATTTAGATGAACTTCGTGTGTTGTCGGAATACACGCTGGTTGTATTACATTGCGCCAGAAAATCGTTGTCGCTATTTGTATTTGCAGCATCCGAACGTATGCTTACTATGAACAGCGAGCCCCAGCCGCCTATCCATAACCGACCTTTGCTATCTTCTAAGAATGAGGTTATATACGAGTTGGTTACAAATGTTGCGGGTAGAAGTTTGTTGATATTTAATGGCTTAACAGGTGCTTTAATTTCTCCTGATAATAAGGCTCTGGCAATTTTACCTGGAACTACATATAAACCAATCCGTTGGTAAACAATCCAGAGGTTTCCCGATTTATCCTGATAGCAAAGGCTAATATCATTACTCTGAAGCCTGAGACCTGAGTTTGATTTATCTGTAAACTGCCTAAAACTGTTTTTTTGCGTATCGAACAAGTAAATGCCGCCTCCATTGGTGTTAATCCAAAGGTTATTGTTATTGGTAGACGGACAAAAAGCAAGTATTTCCTTGGATTGATCGGTTGCTGCTTTGTCAAAGAAGTTGAAATACCTCAGTTTATTTTCCTGAAAGTAAATTTTTACCAGTGCAGGCTGGTTCATGCTTAACCATGCTACGCCGTTGTTATCTATTAAAAGCTGGTTTATAAAGTCCGACTTCAGATTTTCCTGCTGCAGCGAGTTGTTTCGGTAGTTAACATACGTCAATATACCTGATTTACTTCTCTCGAAAATATAAAGGCCGTTGCCATATGTAGCTACCCAAAGTCGGTTTTCGTTATCGAGAGCGGCAGACATGGTGCGCTTTAGTCCAAGTACTTTGTTTACCTCTCGTATAAAATCATCATTTTCCATTCGGTGGGTAGCTGGGTTTACAGCGAAAATGCCACCGTCCCAACTGCTGGCCAGTATGTGGTTTTTATACAGGGTAATATCGCGTATCGAATTCTGAAAATGAGATTGGATGGGGCTTGCCACCTGCTTGTTCAGGTCAAATTCATAGAGTAGGCTGTTTGTGCCCACCCATAACGATGAACTTCCCGGGATATAATATAATGTATTGATGATGTTGTCCTGAAAGGTCCGTTTATGCAGCGAATCAGGTAAAAACGAGCGGGCTTGCAGGAGGTTATCAGCGTTTATAGTTTTCGGTAGCTGAAAAACAACTAATCCATTGCGGGTGGCGGCGTACACCTTTCTATTTATAAGTATTATCCGGTTAACTATGCTGGGTTCGATGTTTTGTAAGCGAATAGGGAATATTTTTTCGCGCTGGGTGTCATAATAATACATTCCGCTCACTGTTCCGATAAGAAAGTTGTGGCAGTCGTCTTCTGCAATGGATATGGTTCTTAGGTTTAACTTGTCATTAACAAGAGTATTCACATTCCGGAAGCTGTAACCATCGTACCGGAACAGGCCGTTATTGGTGCAGAGCCATATGAATCCTTTTGAATCTTTAAAAACACTGGTTACTCCCGAAGTAGTTAGCCCTTCTTTGTAGGAATAATCTTCAATTTTAATGGTTTTGTCCGCAGCTTTCAAATTGCAGTGAAGGAATAATTCTATTGCAACGAAAAGAAAAGTAATAGTTTTCACCAGGTTCTGATTTCTTAAAATTGTGTAAGAATACGCAAATAAAAGGGAAAAATAAATAAGTTGGTTTTGTATAAAATATTAGCACTATAGTGTGATAAAAGTCACCTTTTTCTGTTTGTTGCTTTTTTAAATTGGCTTTTTATTGTTAAACCCCTAAGTTCAATCTAACCAATAAAACGGATGTAATGAAAAAAATCAAAGTTTATTTTGTGTGTTTAATTGGGTTACTGTTTACAGGCAACCTGTTCGCTCAAGCTCCCTCTGTCTTTGCTGATATTGATATTCCTTATCAGCGGTTTGTCCTGGATAATGGCCTTACCGTTATTATTCACGAAGATCATAAAGCGCCTGTAGTGGCTGTTAATATTTGGTATCATGTGGGTTCCAAGAATGAAAAGCCCGGGAAGACTGGTTTCGCTCACTTGTTCGAACATCTGATGTTCAATGGTAGCGAACATTTTAACGACGATTATTTTAAAGCGCTTGATAAAATTGGTGCTTCAGATCTTAATGGAACCACCAGCAACGACCGTACCAACTATTTCGAAACGGTACCCATTTCAGCATTAGACCAGGTGCTATGGCTCGAAAGCGACCGCATGGGATACATGGTAAATGCTATCACCCAGGCTAAGCTCGACGAACAACGCGGCGTAGTGCAAAACGAAAAACGTCAGTACGAGAATGAACCCTTTGGACTGGTTGATGAGTATATGACCAAAAGCGTGTATCCTGCCACTCATCCATATTCGTGGACAGTAATTGGTTCAATGGAAGATTTGAACGCAGCTTCGCTTGATGATGTGAAGGAATGGTTTAAAACATACTATGGCCCTAATAATGCAGTGCTTGCATTGGCCGGAGATATTAATACCAACGAGGCGCTCGAAAAAGTTAAGAAGTATTTTGGCGGTCTTCAGGCTGGTCCTCCTGTAGTGAAATATAATCAGTGGCCTGCTAAAAGAACCGGAGTTCAGCGTCAGATTATGCAGGACAGGGTTCCGCAACAGCGTATTTACAAAGTATGGAATGTTCCCCAGGATGGCTCATGGGAATACAAAATGCTTGATTTGGCAAGTGATGTGCTTGCTGTAGGTAAGAATTCCCGCTTGTATAAACGCCTTGTGTATAACGATCAGATTGCAACCAGTGTATATTGCTATCTCGACAATCGCGAAATTGGCAGTTTATTCACTATCGAAGCCGATGTGAAACCAGGCGTTGAATTATCGGTTGTTGAAAAAGCAATTGACGAAGAAATGGCTAAGTTTCTTCAGTCCGGCCCTACCGAGGAAGAGCTTGCCCGCGTTAAAACAGCCGGGTATGCATCGTTTGTACGTGGGCTCGAACGCGTGGGCGGATTTGGTGGTAAGTCCGATATTCTGGCTTCCAATCAGACTTTTTTCGGCTCGCCCGACTACTACAAAACAATCATCAAATATTTGCGCGAAGCCAAAGCAGCTGATATTCTCAATGTATCGAAACAATGGCTATCCGATGGTCAATACGTGCTTGAGGTTCATCCATTCACTGAACCCAAAGTTGCACAGGCCGATGCCGATCGTTCTAAGATGCCTGAGATGGGTGCAGCTCCAGATATTACAATGCCTAAATTTCAGCGTGAAAAATTAAGCAATGGCCTTACCATAGTGCTTGCACAACGCAAGAGTATTCCGGTTGTTAATCTGGCACTGGCTTTCAATGCAGGGTATGCTACAGATATTAATAGTATTCCTGGTACCGCAAAGCTTGCCATGAATATGCTGGATGAAGGAACCAAAACGCGCAATTCGCTGAAAATTAATGAGGAAATAACAAATCTGGGCTCGCAGCTTTCTACAGGTTCAAATCTCGATCAAAGTTTTGTTATTTTAAACACGCTTAAAGCCAATTTGAAACCATCGCTCGAAATATTTGCCGATGTTGTTCTGAATCCTTCTTTTCCACAGGCCGATTTAGATAGACTCAAGAAAGAACAATTGGTTGCTATTCAGCGTGAGAAGGTGCAGCCTAATAGCACTGCATTACGCATTCTTCCTAAATACTTGTATGGCGACAAGCATCCGTATGGCTTGCCATTTACAGGTTCAGGTTTCGAAAGTACCATTAATAACATCACGCGCGAGTCGATTGTTAAATTTCAGCAATCCTGGCTGGTTCCAAACAATGCTACCTTAATTGTTGTTGGCGACATTACGATGGAAGAAATTAAACCGCAGATCGAAGCTTTATTCAAAACCTGGAAACCCGGAAATGTTGAAAAGCTTCCTATAGCTACGGTTAACATGCCTTCTAAACCAATTATCTATCTGATGGACAGACCGGGTTCCATTCAATCGATCGTATTCGCCGGAAACCTTTCTGCCCGCTATGGAGAACTGGATGAGCCCACCGTATCTGTAATGAATAGCATCATTGGTGGCGAATTTACGTCGCGTATCAATATGAATATTCGTGAAGATAAACATTGGAGTTATGGTGCAGGTTCTTTCCTCAGAGATACCAGGGGACAGCGTCCATTTATCGCTTACACGCAGGTTCAATCGGATAAAACCAAGGAAACCGTGCAGGAAATATATAAGGAACTTTCGCAGTACCTTGGTGATAAGCCAGCTACAAGCGAAGAGGTAAGTAAAAACCAGAGTAATCAATTCCTCCAGTTTACCGGTAAGTACGAAACTATGAGCGCCGTGCTGTGGGATATAAATGATATTCTGAAATACAATCTGCCCGATAACTATTTCCAAACCTATGCGAATAAATTAAAAGCATTGCAGGTTAAGGATGTTCAATCGGTGGCTAAGCAGGTAATTAAGTCAGACCAGTTGGTTTGGGTAGTTGTCGGTGATAAGTCGAAGATTGAAGCGCCTTTAAAGGAAATCGGATATGAAATTAAAATGATTGACGCCGATGGTAATCTATTAAAATAGATCAAATTACGTTGTTTCTTTTTATTCGGAGGTTGTAAAGGTTTTTTAATAAACTTTTACAACCTCTTGATTTTTATCGAACTTCATGTTGGCTAAACCTTTTCTTCAACCCATTGTTATAATGCTGTTAAAAATGGTAACTTAAAAATAGACCAAATATGGCATATACACTTGAAATTGGGAAAAAGGCCCCTGACTTTAAGCTAATGGGAACTGACGGGAAAATGTATTCGTTGAACGATTTTGATAAGGACAAACATCTGGTCGTCTTTTTTACATGCAACCATTGTCCTTATGTAGTTGGTTCCGACGAAATTACCCGCCAGACTGTGCTCAAGTTTCAACCGAAAGGGGTTCGCTTTGTGGGTATCAACTCCAATAGCGCTAATACCTACGAAGAAGATAGCTATGAAAATATGATTGCCCGCATGCAGAAGTTTTCGTTCCCCTGGCTATACTTGTGGGATAGCACCCAAAAGGTAGCTGAGGCATACGGCGCATTGAGAACTCCACACTTCTTTGTTTTCAACGAAAAACGTGAATTAGTGTATACAGGACGCGGCGTAGATAGCCCGCGCGATACAGAGAAAATGACAGTTAACGATCTCGATAGGGTGTTAACGGAACTCACAGAGGGAAAATCTGTTAGCGTTGCTGTTACCAATCCGATTGGCTGCAATGTAAAATGGGAAGGAAAAGATAAACACTGGATGCCAGCTGAGGCTTGCGATTTAGTGTGAAAGATTGATGATTTTAACTCCATCTCCGGTTAGGACTCGGGGTTATTTCAGTGCTGGGCGTAGTCGGTCGACTACGCCTGTTTTTTTATACTGTAATTTCTACGAAGTTTCCATCGGGGTCTGCTATTACACTTTCGTAATATCCATCGCCTGTAGAACGGGGTTCGCTAATAACTTCTATTTCATGTTCTTTTAAAGCCTGGGTTAGGATATTTACTTTTTCTTCACTCCCTGTAGCTATGGCAAAGTGGGCAAGGCCGAATATTCTTTTCGGGTCCATTTCCTTCAATTCAGGAGTCGACATAAGTTCGAGCCGGCAGTGGTTATCGCCAAATTCGAGAAAATACGACTGAAAACCGGTTTTCTCATTGGCGTATAGGGATCCTGCCTTTGCGCCAAACCAATCGCAATAAAACGATTTGCTTTTTTCAATATCGAGGGTCCATATGGCAATGTGCGAAACGGTCATAAGGTTTCGTTTAAGGTTTGGTGTTTATTCTGATGTATTACTGAGGCCAAATTATTACTTAGCGGTAAAAAAGTAAATTTTTTTTCGGCGAACCTGCTATTTTTTCCGGTGAATGAACTAATCTTAAACTTAGATTATTGTACCGTTTTAATTCTGGAAGCCATAATGCTGGTTGTAAGTCCAAGTATAGCTACTAGCGCAAATGACCATCGCAGACTGAGCGTTTCGGCAATAAATCCTATAACTGGCGGACCCAGAAGGAAGCCCATAAACCCAATAGTTGAAACGGTTGCCACTGCAACGCCAGGATGCATCCGTGTCGATTTTCCTGCAAGCCCATAACAAATGGGCACTACCGACGAAGTACCCACCCCAACCAGCAACGATCCTATTGTAGCTGGGATCAACTGAGGAAAAAGAACAATAATTAATAATCCTGCCGAAATGGTTAGACCTGCAAATCGCAGAATACTTGATATTCCAATTCGTGTAACAATCCAGTCGGCTGCAAATCGGCCTGTAGCCATCGTGCTCATAAATGCAATATAGCCTATACGGATCAATTCCTCAGGGAGACCGATTACCTTTTCGTAGTAAATGCTGTTCCAGTTGAACATGGTTCCTTCGCAAATCATACTTCCGAACGAAATCATTCCCAGCGTTACAATGTAGGAGTCCGGCTTAACGAATATGCGGTTTTTGCCAGCTTCTATTTTGTGCGCATCGCGGGGAAGGATAGATTGCCGCATAATAAGCAGTAGCGCTGTGTTTACAGTGAATATAATAGCAAAATGAACAGCCGGAGAAATATGGTTGCCAGCCATAACCGTACTGATGAGGCCTGCAACAAACCCCGCCAGGCTCCACACGCCGTGAAACGAGGCCATAATACTTCTGCGGTATATTCGTTCCACACCTACACCTTGTGTGTTTACTGCTATGTTGCAAATATTTCCGAATAGCCCGAATAGGAAAAGGCCGGCGCTGAGTTGCCACACGGTTTGTGTAAGACCTAAGATTACTAGTGTTCCGGGGTAAAGTACAGCTGCCAAAGTGAGTGTTATCTTACTTCCAAATTTGCTCACTAGGTATCCGGCCAGGGCCATGGCGCAAAGCTGCCCTATAGGCATCGAAAAGAGGATGCCACCTAAAGCTGCATCACTTAGGTGCAGCATGTTTTTAATATCGGGGATTCGGCTTGTCCAGCTTGCAAACGTTAGTCCCTGAATGAAAAAGAAGGTGCTAACAGCTATTCTGAAATATCGTTGTGTCGAAAAATTAAGATTCAATGCCATTTGCTCAATGTTCAGACTACAAAAGTAGTTATTTGAAAACTGAAGCCATGAATAATTTTATGAACAGCATGGATTAAACCAGGTCACCTACCTGGCATTCGGCAGCATTAATGAGGTCGTTGGGAGCTATTTCGATTTGTAATCCGCGAACGCCGGCACTTATAAAAATATGATCGTACAAGGTGCAGCTTTCATCAATATAGGTGGGATATTTCTTCTTCATACCCAAGGGAGAACAACCGCCACGGATATATCCGGTAAGTTCCAGAATTTCTTTCATGGGAACCATTGCGCAGTTCTTGTTTCCGGATGCTTTGGCTGCTTTTTTCAGGTCAACTTCTTCGCCACCGGGTATTACGCAAACGAAAACGCCTGTTTTGTCGCCACGTAGTACCAGGGTTTTAAATACCTGTTCGATATTCTGGCCTAATTTGGCGGCTACAGCTATAGCGCTAAGGTCGGTTTCGTCTACAACATAGGGAATGAGCGCGTAAGTAATTTGTTGTTTGTCTAAAAGCCTTGCAGCATTGGTTTTGTTAATAGAAGACATGATTATTCAGTACCGTTTAAAAAATGAATACAAAGTTAATATATGGAATAGCCTGAAAAGATTCAACATGATGCAACTTTTCAATAATTAGGGGGAAATGTATGGCGATTAACAGTATCCAAACAAAATTTTTGTTAGATTTAAATCCCCCAATTTAATATTGTTTTATTTCCTAAAAAATTATCTATGAGAATTTTATTGTTTCTTTTTACACTTGTGCTTATTGCCAATACTTCTATTGCACAAAATGATGATGCACTTAATAGCTTTAATGAAGATGTTAAAGCTGCCAAAAGAGGAGATGCGGTTTCTATAGCAGGCTCTCCCTATGGAGAAGAAACCAGTTCTACTGGTGTCTTTTATATGAAAGACAATAAAATGGTTGATAAGACAACTAGACTCAACTATTTCCATAGTAATTTCGAATATGAAGATAATGATAAGATATATTTGGCTGATGCTGTTAACATTGACAGTGTTGTCTTCAATAAAGCTGCATACGTATATAGAAGTTTCGCAATTGATGGCACTAGTAAACTTAGAATAGTGAAAGTAATAGGTCGCGAAGGCTCAAACGCGGTATACTTTTATAAAGAAATATTATTTAAACCAGCAGTTAAAGCCGGAGGTTATATTGAACCTAAACCTGCTCGTTACGAGAGTGGGGAAGAATTTTTTCTTTTCGAGTCAGGAGATAAATTAGTTATTCTCAATAATTTTAAAGGATTGATATCATTGTTTCCGGGTAAAGAGGGCAATATAAAGAAGTTTATTAAGGATAGCGGAATAAGCAAGAATAAACCCGAAGAATTAAAAAAACTTTTACATTTTGTTAGTCAGTTATAATTAAGGAGACTAAATATTGGGGGGACTATGAATAATACATTTTATCATGGAGATCATTCAAAAGCAGAGGAAATTTTTAACCACACAGGTAATTGGAGCTTGAAATGTTTTATTTTATTATGCATAGGTTTCATATTGCCGAATCTTATGCAGGCACAAACAGCTACCATCAGGCTTAATAGTAGCGTTACGTATCAAAAAATAACGGGTTTTGGTGGTTTTGTAAATAGTCCTACGTTTGCCTATAATCACATGTCGGCAGATGAAATTAAGAAACTCTGGGGTAAAAACAGTGAGGCGGGTTATAATATAATGCGTTTGTATATTCCAATCGGCGAAGGGAGTTGGAGTCAGTCTCTCGAAACTGCTAAGCTGGCTAAATCTCTTGGCATAACCATATTTGCAAGCCCATGGTCAATGCCGGCTGAATGGAAAACAAATAACAATATTGCCGCTGTATATACAGATGGTAATGGTGTGGAACAAATAGGATATCTGAAGGCAGAATATTATGATGATTATGCCAATTATCTTAATAATTATGTAGTTTACCTCAGAAATAACGGTGTTGAGCTGGATGCCATTTCTATTCAAAATGAACCGGATATGAAAGCTACTTACGCAGGATGTATATGGACACCAGCACAAATAGCATCTTTCATTAAAGATTACGGCGACCTTATCTCCTGCAAGATAATTGCAGCCGAAGGGGTTGGTATTTCTGACAATTATGCAAATGCTTTTTTGGATCCTGATGTTATTGATAAATTTGACATATTTGGAGGACATCAGTATGGGGCCATTCAAACGGCTCATAAGCAATTTCTAGCTAAGGGTAAGGATGTGTGGATGACTGAATACCTGATTAACTGGAACTCCGATGAAAATACAACCCGCAATTTCATCTGGACAAAGGATGCTTTTACCTTCGCGGAAAAGCTAAATGCTGCCATGATAGCCAATGTTAGTGCTTGGATTCATTATGCTTCCAAGCGCTATTACGGAATGATGGGCGACGGCACTAACGGCACAACTACAGGGGAAATTACCAAAAGGGGATACATTCTTTCTCATTTTGCAAAATATGCAATTGGTACCACACGCATAGAAAATACATGGATTGACGATTCCAATACTTTAAATGGATCGGCCTACTTATCGGTAACGGGCGATAGCGTTGTTATTATGGTTATCAATCCTTCTGATAAAACATATTCCTTAACAGCCGACCTTCCTTTTTACACACTATCAGGGAAAAGTATAGCCACTACAGCGTTGCTAAATATGTCGGCTACTTCAATTAGTTTAACTGAAGAAACCTGTCGCCCTAAAGTGTCGATTTCTCCTTCCAGTTTCACTACACTTATCTTTAAGAAAAATAGCGTTCGGCCTGCCTCGCAAATGACTGGTACTCCGTTGTATTATAATAAAATTGAAGATCAAACGGTAACAAATATTGCATTTGGTAACACATATCAATTGAGTGGAAAAACCGCAACATTCGATCATAGTAATTCGCTTATTAGCTCCAATACAACAAATAGTAACGGATACATTAAGCTAAACGATAATTTTAACAAGCTGATATTTCATTTAGATAATATATCATCTACAATGAACTATACAGCGGCGAACACAACGTTATATTATGTAAATAGCAGTGGAAATGTGAATTCCCGAAATTATGGAACTGTAAATTTTGTCCAAAACGGAAGTTCTGACTGGGTTTTTGATATTTCCCGCCAGGTATTAACCGATGGTTGTGCTGGTGTTCTTGGCATCTCCAATGGAAATTATAGCTCTATATTAACCATGCGGTTTGGCGATGTTTACTTTAAGATGGGTAACGAAAAAATGTTCAAATTTTC
>DATALJ010000140.1:0-4622 GCA_036261135.1 Bacteroidales bacterium | reverse complement strand
GTAAATTCGATCGGCTGCTATGGATATTAGTGCACCAGCTGACGCCGCATTATTGTCGATGAAAACATACACGGGAATGGGGGAGTTAAGGATTTTTGTTCGTATACTGTCCGCCGCATCAACAGCTCCGCCATAGGTATTCATGTGAATGATGATGAGATCAGCCTTGAGCTGCATTGCCTCCGCAAAACCCCTTTGTGTAATGCGCCACATGGCAGGTCCTATTTCCCGGTTGATGCTGAATGTATAAACAAGCACTTTATGGTTGGCCGATTTCCATTGGGTATCCCGGTTTGTAATTCCGGCAATAACCGGCTGAAAGAGAATTGCAATGAACAGGATGATTAGTCTGGGATATGTGCGCTTACTCATGATGATTAAAATGTTTTAATTCATATTGACAAAAACAAATGTAAGTAATTTTTAAAGCCTTTGTTCCGTGTTGGTATAAATTGAGAAATGCGCCGATATTTTTTTAACTTTGCGTTTTCTAATTTTAAAAGCTGAAAATGGAGATAACGTTACTTACTGCGATTTCGCCAATTGATGGCAGGTATCGTACCAAGGTAGATGAACTGGCTGTTTATTTTTCGGAGTATGCCCTTATCCGGTACAGGGTATTTGTTGAGGTTGAATATTTTATTTCGTTGGTAGACCTGCCACTGCCTCAGCTTAAAACAGTTCCTAAAACGACATATGAAGGATTACGGCGCATTTACAAGGAATTTACCATTGAAGATGCTCAGCGTATTAAAGATATTGAAGCTATTACAAATCATGACGTCAAAGCGGTTGAATATTTTCTTAAAGAGAAATTCGACAAGCTGGACATGGCTCCATATAAGGAATTTATTCATTTCGGTCTTACATCGCAGGATATAAACAATACAGCCGTTCCATTCTCAATTAAAGCCTCTGTTTTGGAAGTTTATCTTCCTTTAATGGAAGAATTAACGCAAAAATTAGATAAGTTGATTGCAGAATGGCAGGATATACCCATGCTGGCACATACACACGGTCAGCCTGCTTCGCCAACACGCTTGGGAAAAGAATTGAATGTATTTTCCGAACGTATTAAAAAACAGCTTGAGCAATTGGTTAATATCCCTTATTCGGCTAAATTTGGCGGGGCTACAGGTAATTTCAATGCACATGCTGTTGCATATCCGTCGGTGGACTGGCCAGCCTTTGCGAACGCCTTTGTAAATGGCGTTTTGGGTTTGAACAGAAGCCAAACCACCACTCAAATTGAGCATTACGACAATATTGCTTCGTTATTCGATGCAATGAAGCGGGTTAACAATGTGCTTATTGATATGAACCGCGATATTTGGACCTATATATCGTTCGAATATTTCAAACAGAGGATAAAGAAGGGCGAAGTGGGTTCGTCTACCATGCCACACAAGGTAAATCCTATCGATTTCGAAAACTCGGAAGGGAACCTGGGTATTGCAAATGCTGTTTTCGAACATCTTTCAGCTAAGTTGCCTATTTCAAGGTTACAGCGTGACCTTACTGATTCCACGGTACTTAGAAATATTGGTGTTCCTATTGCTCACACTGTTTTAGCGGTAAAATCGCTTTTAAAAGGCCTCGATAAACTAATTGTAAATACCGAAGCCATAAGCCGCGATCTCGACAACAACTGGAGTATTGTAGCCGAAGGAATCCAAACCATTCTGCGCCGCGAGGGCTATCCAAATCCGTACGAAGCGTTGAAGGATCTCACCCGCGATAACAAGCAGATAACAAAGGAAACCATGTCGCAGTTTATCGATGGCTTAAACGTGAGTGACGCCGTAAAACAGGAACTAAAACAAATAACACCTTCGAACTATATTGGAGTATAAGGCTTACCTTAATAATAAACAATGAACAAATTCAAACGCATTATAGGACTGATTGCGCCTTATAAGAAACAGGTTGGTTTTACTGTTATTTGTACCTTTTTCTCTGTTATTTTTTCGTTATTTTCTTTTGCATCGATAATGCCGCTTCTGGAGGTTTTGTTTCAAAGCTCGGAACCTGTTTTGCAAAAGCCCGAGCTGGAAATGGGATTTAAATCGATTACAGCAAACCTGAATTATTTTTTAAATCAGATAATGATTAACCATGATAAGAAATTTGTGCTTTTCTTAATCATTGGTTTTGTAATCGTTTCTGTATTTCTTAAAACGTTCTTCCTTTATCTCTCGAATGTTTACATGGTTTACATAAGAAATAACGTAGTTAAGGATATCCGGAATAAGGTCTTTTCAAAGATTTTGAAACTTCCTTTAGGTTATTTCTCTAATGAACGTAAGGGCGATATTATGTCACGTATGTCTGGAGATATAATGGAAATAGAAGTTTCTGTAGTTCGCTCTATTGAAATCAGCTTCAGAGAACCTCTTACCATATTAATAACCCTTATCTGGCTTATTTTTATTAGTCCAAAGTTAACCTTGTTTGTTTTATTAATGCTACCAATTATTTCAATAGTTATTGGCCGTATTGGTAAAACGTTAAGAAAGTCATCTCTTGTAGCCCAGCAAAAATTGGGGATGCTTACAAGTATACTTGAAGAAACACTTGGCGGACTAAGGATTATTAAAGCATTTAATTCGGAAGATAAAGTAAGTAAAAAGTATCAGGAGGAGAACAGACAATTCACCCGTCAGCAAATAAAAGTATCCAAGCGAAATTTTCTTGCAACACCGCTAAGTGAATTTCTTGGAACTGTTGTAATTGCCGTAATTCTTTGGTATGGTGGAACACTTGTATTAAATGGCGATACAGGCCTTACATCTTCTGCTTTCATAATGTATTTGGTTTCATTTTATGGTATTATCAATCCTGCCAAAGCATTTTCAGGGGCTTTCTACAATATTCAAAAAGGGATGGCCTCGGCAGAGCGCATTGAGGAGATTCTAAAAGCTGATAATCCTATAAAGGACAACGAAAAAGCTATTTCCATCAAGGATTTCAAGTCGGATATCGAATTCCGTAATGTAACATTTGGCTATAGAGATATAGATGTGCTGAGAAACATCAATCTTACCATTAAAAAAGGTAAGACTGTTGCACTTGTTGGGCAATCCGGCTCCGGTAAGTCAACAATGGTTGATCTTTTGCCTCGTTTTTACGACGTGAACTCCGGTGAAATATTGATCGATGGTATTTCTGTAAGGGATTATAAGTTGAAAGACTTGCGCGACCTGATGGGCAATGTAAACCAGGAATCTATTCTCTTTAACGATACTATTTTTAACAACATTGCTTTTGGGGTTCATGATGCAACCGAAGAGCAGGTGATAGCTGCTGCCAAAGTAGCCAATGCACATGATTTTATTATATCAACCCCTGACGGGTACCAGACAAACATTGGCGATCGTGGTACCAAACTGTCCGGAGGTCAGCGCCAACGGTTGGCTATTGCTCGTGCAGTGCTAAAAAACCCGCCAATCATGATCCTTGATGAAGCGACGTCCGCACTCGACACGGAATCTGAACGGTTGGTGCAAGATGCACTTACAAAACTGATGGAAAACCGTACCTCTATAGTAGTAGCGCATCGTCTTTCAACGGTAGTGCATGCTGACGAGATTTGCGTTCTTCTGGAAGGAGAAATTGTTGAGCGTGGCAAACATGCCGACTTAATAAACCTTGGCGGTGTATACAAGAAACTTCACGATTTGCAGATGTTTTCATAATTGCAAGGTTGACGCCAATTTGAATTCATTTTCAAATTGGCTCATTTTCAAATTGAATGTATGAGGGATTTCTTTAAACTATTCCAGTATATTTTCCCTTATCGTGCCAAAGTTGCGCTGAATATAGCATTTAACTTAGTTTCGGTTTTTTTTTCATTGTTTTCGATAACAATGATTATCCCTTTTCTCAGAATCCTTTTTGGTACTAACAAGAGGGTTATTGAGTTATTGCCATGGGGTATAAATACAATAAAGCATAATGTAGATTATTTCCTTACACTGGCCATAGAGCGCTACAGCGTATCCAAAGCTTTATTAATCCTTACATTAATCGTAGTTGCAGCTACTATTCTCAAAACACTGTTTGGCTATTTCGCAAACATATTGATGTCCTCTGTAATCAACGGCATTGTGCGCGACTTTCAGAAAAAGATATACTCGAAGATATTGCGTTTACCTGTTGAGTATTTTCTGAGTCATCGTAAAGGTGACATTATTTCGAGGATTACGAGCGATGTATTCGAGGTAAAAGCCTCAGTGACCAGTTCGCTTGATATGATATTCCGCGATCCATTGACAATCTTAGTATTTCTGATATTTCTTTTTATAATGAATGTTCAGCTAACGTTATTTGCATTGGTTATTTTGCCCATAAGCGGGATATTCATTTTCAGGTTGGGACGCTCGTTGCGGAAACGTTCGATGGCTGGACAGGTTAAAATGGGCGAAATCGTGTCGCAGGTAGATGAAACCATTACAGGATTGCGTATAGTAAAGGCATTTAATGCCGAATCGAAGATGCAGCAACGCTTCGCCAGGTTGAATCACTTGTATTACCAAATGATGGATAGAATTGCGCAACGCAGGGCTCTATCTCTCCCTTTTGGCGAATTAATCGGCACGTTGGTAGTTGTCAATATCATTTAT
>DATALJ010000128.1:0-7721 GCA_036261135.1 Bacteroidales bacterium | reverse complement strand
TTTATATAGCTTCCTTTAAATAAAGAGCTAGGGAATTAATTACGTTCTTATATTTCTATTTAGAATATTGAGAATACTACTGAAATAATTCTAAATTTGTTGTCTTAATTGATTTTATAACAAACAGTATAATTAAATGAGTTTTATTAACAAAGTACTTTCCAGGTTTATTGGAACAAAAGCCCAACGTGACTTACAGGAAATCCAGCCTATTGTTGACCGAATAAAGCTTGCATACCAGTCTATAGAGCCACTATCAGCCGACGAATTGCGCGCGAAGAGCCAGGCTTTGAAGGATAAAGTAAGAGGCTTCATTAAAACAGAGCAGGAACAAATTGATGCTTTAAAAGCCAAGGCTGAAGCAGATGATACGCCTGTAGAAGAAGTTGAAAAAATATACACACAGGTAGATAAGCTCGAAAAAGAGGTAGATCAAAAGATTGAAGATATATTGAATGAGATACTTCCTGAAGCTTTTTCTATTGTGAAAGCAACGGCTAAGCTTTTCAAGGAAAATGAAAGGGTAGCAGTTACTGCAACCGATTTCGACCGCGACCTGGCTGCTTATAAGGATAACGTGATCATTGAAGGCAATAAAGCCATTCACCTTAACCAATGGCTAGCCGGTGGAAACATGCTGAAATGGGAGATGGTACATTACGATGTTCAGCTCTTCGGTGGTACTGTTCTTCATCAGGGTAAGATTGCCGAAATGGGTACCGGTGAAGGTAAAACCCTTGTGGCTACCTTGCCTGTGTTTTTGAATGCCCTTGCAGGTAAAGGTGTTCACGTGGTAACGGTGAACGACTACCTTGCCAAACGTGACTCCGAATGGATGGGACCTATCTTCGAATTCCACGGATTGTCGGTTGACTGTATTGATAGGCACCAACCCAACTCCGAAGCACGTCGTAAAGCATATAACGCGGATATTACTTATGGTACCAACAACGAATTCGGGTTCGACTATCTGCGCGACAATATGGCCATTAGTCCGCTGGACCTGGTACAACGCAAGCACCACTACGCCATCGTCGACGAGGTTGACTCGGTATTAATCGACGATGCCCGTACGCCTTTGATCATTTCAGGACCTGTTCCCAAAGGAGACAACCAGCTTTTCGACGATTTCAAACCACGTATTGAAGTCCTGGTAAACGAACAGCGTAAGTTGGTTACCCAGTTGCTTACCGATGCAAAGGCGCTTATTGCCAAAGGCGATACTGAAAAGGGTGGATTATTGTTACTCCGCGCATTCAAAGGTTTACCTAAATATAACCCGCTTATTAAGTACCTCAGCGAACAAGGCAATAAGCAATTGTTGCACAAGACTGAGAATTTATATATGGCTGAAAATAACAAAAACATGCACATCGCTACCGATGAGCTGTACTTTGTTATTGACGAAAAGCAAAACTCTGTAGATCTTACCGATAAAGGTATTGATGCACTTACTTCAAAATCCGAAGATCAGCATTTCTTTATCATTCCTGATATTGGTAGCGAAATTGCAGAGTTGGAGAAATCATCGTTGCCTAAAAACGAGAAATTGGCTAAGAAGGACCAGTTGCTTGTTGATTTCTCAATTAAGTCTGAGCGTATTCACACCGTGATTCAGTTGCTCAAAGCCTATGCATTGTTCGAAAAGGACGATGAATATGTGGTAATCGACAATAAAGTAAAGATTGTTGACGAGCAAACAGGTCGTATTATGGAAGGCCGCCGTTATTCCGACGGGTTGCACCAGGCGATTGAAGCGAAGGAGCGTGTTAAGGTTGAAGCTGCAACGCAAACCTTTGCAACCATTACTTTGCAGAACTACTTCCGTATGTATCATAAGCTGGCCGGTATGACTGGTACTGCTGAAACGGAAGCTGGCGAATTATGGGACATCTACAAACTTGATGTAGTTGTTATCCCTACCAACAGGCCGGTGGTTCGTAAGGATGCTGAGGACCTCGTAATGAAGACCAAACGCGAAAAATATAACGCCGTAATTGACGAAATTGTTGACCTTGTGAATAAGGACCGTGCCGTACTGGTTGGTACTACTTCGGTTGAAATTTCGGAGTTGCTCAGCCGTATGTTGAAAATTCGTGGTATCAAGCACAATGTGTTGAATGCCAAGTTGCACCAACGCGAGGCTGACATTGTTGCCGAAGCTGGTCGCGAAGGTACAGTAACCATTGCTACCAACATGGCTGGTCGTGGTACCGACATTAAGCTTTCCGAAAAGGTACGTAATGCAGGTGGTTTGGCTATTATAGGTACCGAGCGCCATGAGTCGCGCCGTGTGGACCGCCAGTTGCGCGGTCGTTCAGGACGTCAGGGTGACCCGGGTTCTTCTCAATTCTTTGTTTCGCTCGAAGACGACCTGATGCGTTTGTTCGGATCGGACCGTATAGCCGGTTTGATGGACCGTATGGGCTTGAAAGAAGGCGAAGTGATTCAGCATTCAATGATCACTAAATCCATCGAGCGCGCACAACGGAAGGTAGAAGAAAACAACTTCGGTATTCGTAAGCGTTTGTTGGAGTACGACGATGTAATGAACTCGCAACGTGAGGTTGTATATACAAAACGTAAACATGCATTGTTCGGCGAGCGCATTTCGCTTGATATTTCGAACATGATATACGATGTAATCGAGAAGATTGTTAACGAATTCCATGTTGCTTCCGATTACAACGGTTTCACGCTTGAATTGCTCAGGACGCTATCTCTCGAATCACCAGTTGATGAACAGGAATTCCAGAAAATGGATGCTGATAAAATTACCGATAAGGTATTTGAACTGGCGCAGGAAACCTATAAACGCAAGTCGGATCATATCTGCCAGCAGGCTTTACCTGTAATTAAGGATGTATATGAACACCAGGCTGCACTTTACGAAAATATCGTTGTTCCTATTACCGATGGTACCAAGGTTTTCAATGTGGTAACCCACTTGCAGAAAGCGTACGAATCGCGCTGCCGCGAGCTTATTCGTTCATTCGAAAAAACAGCGATCTTACACAATATCGACGAAGCCTGGAAAGAACATCTCCGCGAACTTGACGACTTGAAAACATCGGTTCAGAATGCCACTTATGAGCAGAAAGATCCTTTGTTAATCTACAAGTTCGAGTCATTTGAATTATTTAAGCAAATGATAGAGAAGGTAAACGAAGATATTGTTTCACTTCTCATGAAGGGACAAATTCCTATCCGCGAATCGAGTGAAGTACAAAGGGCTCAGGCTCCTAAACGTACCGATTTGAGCAAGATGAGCACGCACCACGAAGATTACGGTGGCGGAGGCGGTGGAAACAGTCAACCACAACGGGAACAGCAAAAGGCACAGCCCGTGCGTGTTGAAAAGAAAGTTGGCCGCAATGAACCTTGTCCTTGTGGCAGTGGCAAGAAATTCAAGAACTGCCACGGCGTAGGACTAGCCGATTAAGACATACATCAGAAGCTGGCGCTTGCTTGTAACGAGCGCGGCAATAACAAAAAATCCCTGCAAGAGCAATCTTGCAGGGATTTTTTGTTGGAACGATATTGTTTTATCAGTTCCGATGCAAAAATACACAGAGCCCTTTATTCATTGGCTTTTCGTCCAATACGTCAAAACCAGCTTCGCGGGCTAAACGTATTGAGTTGCCAAAATCCTCGGGTTTAACGTGGCCTTTGGGTTCTGCAAACAGGACTTTACAACCCGGTTTGGCCATTTTGTAAAGGTCGGTAAACAATTGTTTTTTATCCGGAACCTCATGCACAACGGCAAAAAGTAGAATAAAATCGAGATTTCCGCTTAATTGTTCGGGGTTGTAATTTTCACCAATCTTTAAGGGTTTAATAATGTCATTCACACCGAATTTTCTGGCTCTTCGCTCAAGGTTCGAAAGCATCTTATCCTGAATATCCACACAGTAAACTTTACCTTTTTTACCCGTCATCCGGGCAAGCGGAACGCTGAAATACCCCATGGCACAACCATAGTCCATCACTGTCATTCCTTCTTTAATATGAGGGGCGAGAATTTTTTGCGGATCGTGCTGGTATTTACGAATGGGGATCAGAAAGGTGTAACCAAGCCACCAGGGGCATACATGTTGTTTTTCCATAATTCATTTTAGTTTGGTACCCAAAAGTACAATGAAACAAAGGATAGAATTATTTATTTTCGGTAACTCCCTTGGTTCTGCCGGTGAGTATAATAGAATTTTCCGCAAATTGAATAAATTTGTTTAATAATCACTTATTCATCATTTACAATATGGAATCCTCTTCAATCAACCGTCGCAACTTTTTAAAGCGTACTTCTGTAACAGTGATAGGGGCAGGCGTAGCATCACAGCTTGCTTTAGCCGATAACACATCAACCCATGGTCCGGAAGAGATTAAAATCAGGGAATACCGTAAGTTTGGCCGTACAGGGTTTAAGGTATCCGATATCAGCAGCGGGAATCCATCCAACGAATCCGTATTAAGGGCTTTGCTCAAAAAAGGGGTTAACCTGATTGATACCGGCGAACAGTATGGCAATGGTAATAGTGAAAAACTTATTGGCACTGTAATTAAGGACTTTGACCGCAGCAAACTCTTTATCAATTCAAAGCTTTACACGGAGAAAAGTTTTCCATCCAAGCAGGAAGTGATTGACAGAACCAATGCCTGCCTAGAGCGCCTGGGCACAAGCTATGTAGATTGTATGCAGATTCATTCTGCCGAAAATAGAACAATTCTGAAGGATGAAGCCTTTCATTCCGCGATGGAGCAATTGAAGAAAGAAGGTAAGGTACGACATATCGGTGTTTCCTGCCATGGAAGCAGTTGGGCTTACAACACGGAAGAAGATCTGGCTACCATCATGCTTTCGGCTATAGAAGACGGTCGTTTTGATGTATTGCTTCTGGCTTATAACTTTGTGAATGCCGATATGGCCGAAAAGGTTCTGGAAGCTTGTGAGAAGAAGAACATTGCCACCATCATCATGAAATCGAACCCTGTGTACATATATGGCTTAATGGAACAACGCATGGCTACTTTCAAGCAAAAAGGGGAGAAGCCGGACGAATACACCAAAGCTTTTTACGACAAGTATAAGGTTATGCACGATGGTGCCCTGGCATTTTTCAATAAGTATGGGATTAAAGACGAAGCAGAACTGGTTGCAGCAGCATCGAAGTATGTATTATCCAACCCTAAAGCTCATACAACCTTATGGGATTTTCGCAACTTCACAGAAGTGGAACAAATGCTGAGCTTAAGTGGCCAAAAACTTTCGAAGAAAGACAATCTCGCGTTGGAAGGTTTCAAGAACGATTATGGTACCCGTATGTGCCGTATAGGTTGTAATACTTGCGAAGCAGCATGCCCTCATCATTTAGAGGTGAATAAAATTATGCGTTACAATTATTATTTCACGGCGAAGAAACAGGAAAAACGCGCTATAGCTAATTTTGCTTCGTTAGAAGGAAAGAAACCTTCGGATGTATGCGAAGCATGTGAAGGTTTTTGCGAAAAAGCCTGCCCATATGGTGTTTCGACACGAGCATTACTGGCTTCGGCACAACAGAATATGGATTTGATGGCGTAAAGGGTAGGGAATAGGCTGTTAAATCCTGATTTGGACATGGAGTTTTACTACGGAGCAATTTCCCTCTTGAAGAAGAGGGTAAGGGAGATTGATTTGGTAAGTAATATCTTTCAATCCCCCTGCCCCCTTCTCCAAGGGGGATTGGATAATTGCTTACATTTAATAAATTATGTATCATATACAATTCTATAGAAGAGAACTTAACTGCCCTGCTTCTTCAAGGGTGAAACCGCGTACAAGGTATCTGTATTATATATGATGTAATTCAACCTTTAATTCGCATAAGTAACCTGATTTTATTCCTACCTTCGTTTAGTTTTCGTTTGTACTTAATTCTAAAAAGTTGACACTATGTTTCTGATGAAGAGAATGCTCGTAATTCTTCTGATTGCTGTTTCGTGTGGCATAAGTAACGCCCAGTTTTTAGATTCTTTCGATAAAAACAAGATCGAAGGTTGGTTTGTGCTGGTGGGCGACGGTAATGCAAAAGCTAATTTGGTCCAAAACACAGGTTATGCAAGTCTTTTAATAGATGCAACTCAGGATAAAGATAATGTTTACTGGACGTTGATAAAACGCAATGTCTCGCCTTATCTGGATTTAGGCAAGTTGAAAAATCCTGATTATGAATTACGCGTGGAAGCTAAGGTTAAAATACATAATGCTCCGCGAAGGCTCAATTTTATGATCAATACGCAACGCACCACCAATTACCATGAGCATTTAATGGAGTATGATATAGATGATACTGCGGAATGGCATGTAATTAGTTATACTACCAAAAATTTGGATGCTGTACCCGGCGATTCGCTGTATGTTCAGTTATGTGCTACCGATTATGGACTCGGAAAATATGCAGTAGACGTAGAATATTACCGTGCCGATATTGTGAATGTGAAGCAAGCCGGACCCGATAAAGGGGTGTTGGTACCGTATCACCCTTCAATACCTGAAACAAGCACATTTTCCAATCATTTGCCGGTTACACACGATGGTTTGATCAATTCCGATTTTCCTACGGTAAATTTCAACGACTGGCATGCAGGAACGAGCAGGGTTTTAACAATCAATGCCAACCAATGGGCTATTCTGCGCTGGGATTTATCGAAACATAAAAACAGTAAGGTAGATGGTGCTGGTATTTTGGAACTAACAACCGAGTCGGTTCATACCGGAGGCAAGTACATTGAAGCATTTGGCGAGGACTTCGGCATTGAATTCGGCAAAATACGTGTTATCGAAATAATAGGTGGCGACCCGGTCTGGGATCAGAATACGGTTACGTACAACAATTTAATGCAAGGCAGGAATTTAACTGAGGTATTCAACAGCCAGATGATGTACGATGCCGATGTTTCCGAACAACCCGGCGGAAAGTGCTTTATTACCGTTTCGAAACCCGTATTGGAACGACTGCTTTCGGGAAAGACAAAAGGATTATACATTTGCCCGCTTGGTGCAATCAGTGCATCGGTATATGCATCGGAAGACCAATCGGGCAATGGACCTAAGTTACATTTTAACGTTAAACCGTAACGCCGGTTACCACCTGATCTAAAAGGATCACGTTCCCGTCGGGGTCTTTTAGCCTTATATGTGCCGGACCAGTAGATGTTTCGTCTGCTTCGTGCTCGGGTTTTATGCCTTTTTCTTTCAAGAAATGCTGAATATCCCGGATGTCGTCGTAATCGCCGAGGGTCTTGGCATTTTCGTCCCATGCAGGGTTAAAGGTTAACATATTCTGGTCTATCATTCCCTGGTACAAACCGATGATGGCATGTTCGTTCTTCATAATGAGCCAGCCCTGGCTTATATCGCCGGCAAACATGTTGAAGCCCAGGCTTTCGTAAAATTTCTTCGATGCATGTATATCTTTCACATTCAGACTTACGGAAAAAGCGCCTAATTTCATGAGATGAGGGTTTTGGTTAATAGTTTATGAACTGTATAACAAGCGAAGATTAATTTTGATTTTCTGTTTGCGTTAAATTAAATCTCTGTGCTAAATTTAAAGAGTTTCTAAGCGACCAAAAATACGTTCGGAATAAATCCTAAAACGACTATTTTTGTGGCGAATTAAAATAACACGTGTTTTAATGATGATGGGACGTTTCGAGGGGCTAAAAATAAACGTGCTAAA
>DATALJ010000106.1:0-2220 GCA_036261135.1 Bacteroidales bacterium | reverse complement strand
AACGGTCATGTTTCGTTCTTTTGCCATTCTAACTGCGGTTTCGATGAGCGCTTCGTTAAATACAAGGTAGCCTTCTATGTGGAGAATGTCGTATCCCTCGAATTGTTCCGGGCGAAGGTCTTCTGGGCCTACTTCAACGGCAGCGCCCAGGTATGTACCGAAAGTACGTTCAGAATCGGGGCTTATAAGCGCAGAGGCTACACCGGTTCCGGTATTACTGGTTTCTAGAAAGGGTTTGATATGATTAGAGACCAAGTCATTGGTAAAGAACTTGCCTGTTTCGTCGTCACCAACCTTGCCAATGTAGGCTGTGGGAGTGCCTAATGCGGCCAACCCGTGAATAGTATTGGCTGCTGAGCCTCCTGATGCCTGAGCTTTCGATAAATGCTTTGTTTTTTCTAAAACCAATTGTTTAAAATTACTGTCAACCAGTTGCATGCTGCCTTTGCGCAGATTCAATTCCTGCAATAAAGCGTCGTTTTCCAGACGGATCAATACATCTACCAATGCATTGCCAATCCCAAGGACTTTTTTCATTGTTCTAATATTTTATTTAGCGATTCGGTTAAAATCAAATGCACAACCATTCCGGCGATACACAAAAATGATAGTCAGCGGTTTATTCCTTTGTGTATTTGTGTCTTTGAGATTTTATGGCGAAAATAATAAAAAGAAGGTTTATTTTGAATATTGCGGAAAGTTTATCGATACAATTTCCAGTCCAACCCTTCCAGTGAACAAAGAATTTGCAACGCCTCGTCGCGCGAGTTGCCGCAGAAAAGAGTTTCTGCCTGAAATCCGCCGCAAACCCTGGGGCGATCGGGCGATGTAAAAATAGCACATTTGTAATCATCGGTAAGGTGGATGCAGCGTGTTCCGGCAGGTTTACCATTAGGCATGCCTGGAATCGGCGATGAAATGGAAATTACTGTACAACATGCGCCACAACCCGGCCTGCAATCGATGAAATTTGACATATACTGTTTCTTTGTCGTTAAATTAAGTAAAGCTCACATACCTAAAAGGAGGGATGTGCAAAAATCCACTCCTCGGACGGGTTGGGGTGGGTTCATTTTTAGCTCCCCGATAATCAACACACCTCTGCCACTCTCAAGAGGGGATTGGTTTCATACCTGGCTTTTAAGGCCCGATTCTGGCTACGCACTTTGCTTGCGCGCATTTGTCATGCGTGCCCTGATAAAATTAAGCATGCGGCTTTTCAAGCCACAAATTTACGCCTTATTATTGGTTTTAGCGATGGTTTCCAATACTTTTTGCTTTAGGATTTTGCCGGTATTGCTGCGTTTGAATTCAGGAATAAAAACGATTTCGCGCGGAATTTCAAGTGGCGGGAGTACTTCGCGCAGGGTTTGTTTCAGCTTAGTCAAGTCCTCCATGGCGAAGGGTGCTCCTTCAATAAATAGAACCAGCTTTTCGCCCAGCTTTTCATCGTTTACCCCGGCTACAAAGTAAGAAGAGCCCTTGAGTATAGATTCAATCGTACGCTCAATCTGCTCAGGATAAAGTTTTACACTACCCGAATTTACTACATGATCGAAACGACCCAGCCATCGGAAATGCCGGTCGTCGATAATCTGAACCACATCGTTCGTAACCAGCTTTACCGGGGTTAGCAATGGTGCATCTATTACCAGACATCCTCTTTTGTCGGTTTCAATGGATACACCTTCGAGCAGGGCAAAATAATCTGATCTTCCAGTCCCATTCAATTCGCGAAGTGCAATATGTGAGCAGGTTTCGGTCATTCCGTATGTTTCAAAAATGGTACATGGCAGGGATTGAAGCTTATGTTCCAACGCATAGCCGACGGCGCTTCCTCCTACAATGATTTTCCGGATATTTCGCCTAGCCAGCGTACCGAGTGATTCGTACAACTGGTGCGGTGTGATGGCCGTAAAATCGATGGTTTTCTCAATATTCACGAAAGGATTGGAAGCGGGTTTTATAACCATCAGGTCCAAGCCGCTGACCAATGCACGTACCAGCATCATTTTGCCTGCAATGTAGCTTGCTGGCAAGCACAGCAGTGCATTGTCTGTGGCATCGAGGCCGAAAAAAGCGCAAGTAGCTTTTGCAGAATTTACCATTGCCGGTTTCTGCAATCGGATTGTTTTTGGGGTGCCTGTAGATCCAGAGGTTTGTGCCTCAATGTAGGCTTTATCCGAGAACCACTCGGTGAGAAAATGATAGATGGATAAA
>DATALJ010000098.1:0-7168 GCA_036261135.1 Bacteroidales bacterium | reverse complement strand
GCAGGGCTGTTAAGTTCTCTTTTATTAAATTTTAAGATATGTATAGTTTACCCAATAACAGCAATTTATCCAATTCCCCCTTGGCGAAGGGGGCAGGGGGATTGATACAAATTACTTATCAAATCAATCTCCCTTACCCTCTTCTCCAAGAGGGAAATTGCTCCGTAGTAAATGGTAGTCTACTAATTCAGAACTTAACAGCCCTGCTTGGCGAAGGGGGCAGGGGGATTGATTTATTGAACAAAGCAGTGGCGACAATCATCTGCACTTTAATTTTGGTAAAAAATGTATCAATCCCCCCAACCCCGTTAGCTTCGCTGATCCTTTCCGGATTCGCCAAGGGGGAATGCGCTTCGTAGTAAAAGGTAGTGTATTAAAATAGAACTTATTCTCCTGCTTGCAAGGTAAAATTGTTTTACATTCCATTCTCACATTTTAGCACAGCGTTGGCTTTTAATTCACAAACCATGAACAAAATCTGGTTCCTTTTTCTTACTTTTCAAAAAAATTATCTCAATGAGAACGCTTCCATTTTTACTTTTAGCCGTACTGCTGTTTTCCTGCGATAAACAGGAATCTGGCGATTTTATCCTTGTAAAGGGCGGCTTATGTCAAAATCCCAAATCGAACCTTTATGGTATAAATATAGAAATTGCCGATTTCTATATCGGTAAGTATGAGGTTACCCAAAAGGAATGGAAAGAAGTAATGGGTAATAATCCATCAAAATTTGAAGGAGACAGCCTGCCGGTTGAAAATGTTACATGGTACGATTGCATTGACTATTGTATCAAACGCAGTTTAAAAGAGGGTCTGGAACCCTTTTATAATATAGATACTACCATTATCGATTCACTGAACATCTGCGAATTCGACAGCATGAAATGGAACGTTACGGTGAATCTCGAAGCCAATGGGTACCGTTTACCCTCCGAATTTGAGTGGGAATATGCTGCCAGTGGCGGATCTAAATCCAAAAGCTATAAATACAGCGGCAGCAACGAATTAAACAGCATTGCCTGGTACTGGATGAATTCGGGTGATCACCCATTATCCGGCACCTGGGCTTGGCAGGAACTGGAGAAAAACAATAACCGAACACATCCTGTCGGGAAGAAATTACCCAACGAACTTGGACTTTACGACATGTCGGGTAATGTAAGAGAATGGTGCGAAGACTGGTATGTAGACCAGAAAACCACGATGGGAAAATACCGGTCACAACGCGGAGGCGGATGGATGGGCAGCGAGTTACGTTGCGAAATTTCCAGCCGCGATACCTTTGAGCCAAATGGCAAAGGTCCCGATCAAGGATTCAGGGTTTGCAGGAGCAATTAATCTATTCCTTTACCTTAAATCGTAGCCTTACAGCCCCATTTTCGAATGAGGCGGATGAAATTGAGAATTCGCCAATTTCGGAAGTATTCTTCACATGAATTCCGCTGCAAGGGCAGGAATCGTAATCGCCTACCTTGATAATACGTAAGGTTTCGCCTGCATCGTCGGGTAAGCGTGAGAGGTTGAACTTTTGTTTTCCTTCTTCGAGCGAGATATAATCTTCGGTTACATCAACATGGCTTGTAATGACAGCATTCACTCTGTCCTGGATGTTTTGTATTTCTTCGTCGGTTAAAGGACGGTCGATACGATAATCGCATTTCGATTTTTTGCGTTCGATATGGCTGCTGAAAGCTCGTCCGCACCCGAATATCCTGTCCATGGTCTGGTTGAGAATATGTTCTGCCGTATGCATCGGCGGGTGGTATTGTTTCTGGTTTTCGATCATGGGTTAATAGTCTTAAGTCGCAAGTAGGAGAGCGTTATTCTACTCACGGGTTTAATGTATTACAAAAGTAATGAATTTAAGTTTTAATGAGGTGTTCGATGTGAGATGATAATCCAGAGAAAATGATGGGGACAAGGGTAGGGGTGGGTTTATTGCAAAGCAAAGACTTAACACACCCCTACCCCTCTCAAGATGGAGGGCTGTTAAGTTCTCTTTTATTAAATTTTAAGATATGCATAGTTTGCTAAATGACAGCAATTTATCCAATTCCCCCTTGGCGAAGGGGGCAGGGGGATTGATACAAATTATTTATCAAATCAATCTCCCTTACCCTCTTCTCCAAGAGGGTAATTGCTCCGTAGTAAATGGTAGTCTACTAATTCAGAACTTAACAGCCCTGCTCTCAAGAGGGGATTTGGCTTATCCCGGATTCTTAAACTTTATTCCGGAAACAGGCACAATCTATTTTTCTCTGTCTTACGACTAAAGACCCGAGACTTACTACTTATTCCTAACTAAAACCTTTTCCCCACAATATCCCAATCCACCAGTTTCCAGAAGGATTCTACGTAGTCGGGACGGCGGTTTTGGTAATCGAGGTAGTAGGCATGTTCCCAAACATCGCAGGTAAGAATGGGTTTCATTCCTTTGCGAAGGGGATTGCCGGCATTCGATTCCTGAACCAGTTCGAGCGTACCATCCTGCTTCTTAACCAACCATGCCCAGCCCGATCCGAACAGGGTAGTTGCAGCTTTGGAGAAGTTCGATTTAAACTCAGTAAACGAACCATATGTTTTTTTGATGGCATCGCCCAGAGGACCGTGTGGCTCACCTCCACCATTGGGCGAAAAGCTTTCGAAATAGAAAGTGTGGTTCCAAACCTGTGCTCCGTTGTTGAATATTCCGCCTTCGGCTTCCATAATAATGGTTTCGAGGCTGGCGTTTTCGAATTTGGTTCCGGGAACCAGGTTGTTTAAGTTGTTCACATAAGCCTGATGATGTTTTCCATAGTGAAATTCAAGTGTCTTCTGGCTTATAACAGGTTCTAATGCATTCAGTGCATACGCTAATTTTGGTAATTCGAAGCTCATAATGGTTTAATTTGTTAGTTGAATGTTAAAGTTAAGAAACTTATTTGATATTTTGATCAACGCTATGCAGCAAAGACGCAACAATGCGATTGCGTCCACTCCTGACCCCTAAAGTGATGATCGCTCCTGTTGCTTCGTACTCTTGGTGGATTTACTACATTGTCCTTCCTAACGTTTTGGATATTAGTTCTATTTTTATACTTTTGATAGAAGGAAATATCTATTGGGAAGTGTATTGAGGGAAGAGAATGAGTTTAGATGATTTTTAATTAAAAGTAGTAATGAAATAAAAATATATAAAACTAAATGGGAGATATGCAGAATATTTGCATATACATTTTAGGGCCAAGGCTGAAAGCAATTACTCTTTGGATATTAACAAATTTTAAAAATAGGGAATCATGAAGTAGCCGCGAAGCTCGCCTGCTGCATACGCTCAATGTTGTGTTTAATTAAAAAAAAGACATGAACAAAGTACTTTTAACAGGAGCCACAGGATACATAGGGAAAAGGTTATTGCCGATTCTTGTTGAAAACGGGTACTTCGTAGTATGTTGTGTTAGAGATAAAAATAAATTTCATATTGCTGATGCTATTAAGAACAAGATTCAAGTTATCGAGCTGGATTTAACCCAAAATGAATCGCTTGATCATATTCCCCGAGATATTGATTTTGCCTATTATTTGGTTCATTCCATGTCGAGCGCAAAGAACTATACAGAATTAGAACGAAAATCTGCCATTCATTTCAGGGAAGCACTTAATAAAACCAAAGTTAAACAAGTTGTTTATTTGAGTGGTATAGTTAACTCCGAGACCTTATCAAAACATCTGAATTCGAGGAAAAATGTAGAAACTGAATTAAGTAAAGGAAATTACGTCCTTACAACTGTTCGGGCTGGAATCATAATTGGTTCAGGAAGTGCATCATTCGAAATTATTCGAGATTTAGTGGAGAAACTACCCATCATGATTGCACCAAAATGGTTAAGAACTAAATGTCAACCTATTGGTATTTCCGATGTTATTAAAATTTTGGTTGGGATATTGGGTAATGATCAAACATATCATAGGAGCTTTGACATTGCAGGTAATGAAATACTTACTTATAAAGAAATGTTAAAGGGTTTTGCACAGGTTCGTGGATTAAGAAGAATTATATGGACAGTTCCTGTTATGACACCGAAATTATCGTCCTACTGGTTATTTTTTATTACATCCACTTCTTACAAGCTTGCCGTTTCATTGGTCGACAGCATGAAAGTAGAAGTGATAGCAAAGGATAATGAACTAAACAGATTACTTCAACTGAACCCCTTATCGTATAAGGAATGTATCACCAATGCGTTTAGTAAAATTGAACAAAACGAGATTGTTTCGAGTTGGAAAGATTCGACCATAAGCGGCATACTTGATTATAAAATTTCGGATTATATAAATGTGCCTGAATATGGTTGTTTTAAGGACATTTGTAAGAGACAAGTGGTAGATGAATTGGATTGCATAAGCAAAATTTGGAAAATAGGCGGAGAAACCGGCTGGTATTACGCCAATTGGCTTTGGAAACTTAGAGGATTAATTGACAAATTATTTGGTGGAGTTGGTTTACGAAGGGGAAGAACAAATGTAGATCATATTCAGGCAGGCGATACTTTAGACTTTTGGCGGGTACTTTATGCCAACAAAAGCGAAAAGCGATTATTGTTATTTGCAGAAATGAAGCTGCCAGGCGAAGCTTGGTTAGATTTTCAATTAAAGGATGGTATTCTTATTCAAACTGCCACATTCCGGCCTAAAGGATTGTTAGGAAGGGCTTATTGGTATTTTGTATTTCCATTACACGGACTAATATTCAAGGGATTAATAAACGCATTAACTAAACACTACCGTTAGGTCTTCTTATAAGGACTACGGTTTAGGACACACTCTGAATAATTACTTATCATTTTTTTTACTTTTGTAGCCCAATTTCTTATGCTTTTCCCAATGATGAATATCGATATAAAATCAGTTCTTTCTTTTATAATAATCAATAATATCTTCATCATCTTATTATTTTCCTATTTCATACTCAATAAAAAGTTAGGGCAATGGTTTCTCTTTTATTATCTGATAGGATTTCTTTTTCAAACGTTGGCGCTGGTTGGGATCATTTTTCGCCCACAGATACCTCCGGAAATATCTATTCATGGCAGTCATTTACTGTTAATGACAGGGTGTGCCTTACGCACTTTTTCTATCGTAAGTTACGACTCCAAATTCCGGATTAAAACTTTTTGGGCGTTTGGGTTGGCTGTTTTAATTTTTGGTGGATTGATTTCGACCTTTGCCAACAACAACTATTATCTAACGTTAATTCAAACTATTGCAAGTGTGTTTTTTTATGGAACAGGAGCGATAATTTTACTCGTACGAAAAGAAAAATACAACTTTTTATATTTGTTAGCTATCACCCAATTGCTGTTTGCAGTTTTTCAAATTTTCAGGTTAATTGCAATTTGTAAAACCGGAGTCGATTATAATTTTTATATGGCATCACAATTTGATGCTAAATTATACATCATGATATCCAGCTTGTTTTTAAATATACCTAATCTGGGTATTCTATTTTTGATGCTCGAAATTAATACCAAAACTATAGCAGAGAAAAACAAGATTATTGAAGATGAACGCCAACAACTGGAAATAGCCAATCAAACCAAAGACAAATTCTTCTCTATTATAGCTCACGATCTGCGCGGCCCCATTAGTTCAATGACGACTATGTTTGAAATGATTGATGAAAATTACAAAGAACAAATTGACGATAAACTACGGAAACCTTTAAATGCTTTAAAAACAACCTCAAAACAAACATTCACCCTGTTAGAAAATCTATTAACATGGGCGCGATCGCAAAGCGGGCAAATTGAATATAAGCCAACAACCTGCAATTTGGCAGAAGTAATTGAGAACAACTTGAGGTTAGTTCAGGCCACTATTCAGGAAAAGAAAATAAAATTAATAAATCAGGCCGGTACAAATATCTCATTTGTGGTGGACAGGGCTATGATAGATACTATTATTCGCAATTTGCTTAGCAATGCCATTAAATACACCCGAAAAGATGGAACCATAACGATTGGTAGCAAGAAAAGTGAACAATCCGTTGAAATTAGTATTTGCGATACGGGCATTGGCATGACTCCGGATGTCCTAAAAAAAACTTTTTCGGATTGATATACATAATGTTAGTTCCCCGGGAACAAATAAGGAAAGAGGAACAGGACTGGGGCTAATCTTATGTCAGGAATTGGTAACAAAACTCAAGGGTAAAATTGAAGTAACCAGTGAGATGAATAAGGGAAGCATTTTTACCATTACACTTCCATTATTACCCATTTCGTAGTCGCGTTCGAAAAGAACGGAATTACGATAATTTCTTTAGTTAGGAGAAACTTATAAAACAAAACGAATACATATTCATTGTTGAATCGCAGAATGCCAGAACATGTTTTAAAAATGGCAGCATCATCTAATCAAATCAAAATCTGTTGCCTTCAATAAAAAATAAAAAATAACCTGTCACTAACCAGCTAGTGACGCCCTGAAAGGGCTCTTTAATTCAGCAGGGGGCACCGCCCTCTGTACTAAACGATGCATTTGTTTTAGCGCCGCGACGGTTGTTGGTAAGTAATTCGACATTATTTTCGGCGCAATTCGGGGTAATGAAAATCTATTTTTTCTTCGTCCTTTTGTCTTGACACAAAAGGACCAAAAATCAAGAACCGAAGCTATAGCGAGCTCACCGCAGGTAAAATGAAAAGCTATACGGTTCTCCGTAGGCGATTACATAGCTTTTCCAATACGCACTATTTTCGCCGTCTTATTAGGCTGCTCATCATTTGACTTATGTTTAAGTACGTTGTCATTACGGCGGAGGCCGTAATCCCTATACTACGGAGCTAAACTTTTCTGTGTGGTCCCGATGGGACTCAGGGGAATGGGTAAAGGTTATTTGTTCTACCATAATGTCATCCCTACGGGATTTGTAAAAGAAAAACATAGGCGACATCCACCCGGCCCTTCGACAGGCTCAGGGACCTTTCTTTCCCGACAGGCTCAGGGTCTGTTTTCATTTTTCAAATCTTCAAAAAAGTCTATTTACACATTGGCACATCGGCACATCGGCACCACACAGAAAAGTTTAGCTCCGTAGTATAGGGATTACGGCCTCCGCCGTAATGACAACGTACTTAAACATAAGTCAAATGATGAGCAGCCTAATAAGACGGCGAAAATAGTGCGTATT